>CALEYA010000142.1 GCA_937926215.1 uncultured Croceitalea sp.
GGTGTTCCAGGCGGACTGAGATTGAGTTACGCCACCCTTGGTGCCTTTATGAAATACCCCAAGGAATCCCTTCCTAAAAAACCGACCCAACAGATTTCCGATAAAAAGTTCGGGTTTTTCCAATCTGAAAAAGCGGTGTTCGCGGATATTGCGACAGAGCTTGGATTGTTACAAAAAGAAGGGGAAGGCGTTCGGTATCATAGACATCCGCTAACTTTTTTGGTGGAGGCCGCGGATGACATTTGTTATACGATCATCGATTTTGAAGATGGAATCAACCTGGGTTTTATCTCTGAGGATTATGCCTTGGAATACTTTATAAAACTGGTCAAAGATCGCATCAACACCAAAAAATACAATCAGATGACTACCGTTGGTGATCGTTTGAGCTACTTAAGGGCATTGGCGATCAACACCTTGATCATGGATGCCATTCGTATTTTTGAAGAATATGAAGAAGCCATCTTAAAAGGCGAGTTTCATATGGCGTTGCTGGACAAAAGCCAATATGCCGCCCAGATATCCGATATCATTGGAATAAGCGTTTCTAAAATTTATAAATCCCCAGAAGTCATAGAAAAGGAATTGGCGGGCTATAAAATTATAGCCGATATCTTGGAGGTATATACCAAAGCCTTGATGAACGCTAAAAACGACTGCGCTACGAGTTATGATAAGCTATTGTTGCAGTCCTTACCCGAAACTTATTTTGATGGTGCTAACAGTACGTACGAACTGTTACTAGGAGCTTGCTGTTTTGTTGCCGGCCTTTCCGATAGTGCCGCGGTATACATTCACAACAAAATAATGGGAAGAAAGTTGTAACCAGCTGTTACATGATTTTTTGAAGGTAGGCTGCAATGGCCAATTTGTCAATTCCGCAATTGGCATACAATTCGTCCACGGTACCCTGTTGTATAAATTCATCCGGAATGGCAAAAGATTTTATATTGCCCTCATACCCTTTTTGATGCGCATACTCCAATACGGCACTGTACAAACCCCCAATTTTGGTTCCATCTTCAACGGTAATCAGGTGGCGGTAATTTTGAAAAGAAACATCAAGCATTTCAACGTCCAAAGGCTTTAGAAAGCGTATGTCTATGTGGCCAATTCCCTCATATGCGGTATCTGATGCCAACAGCTCTTTGACCAGATTTCCAATGGGACCAAGGGTCAAAAATGCGATATCCTTACCCTGTTTTAGCTGCTGCGCTTTTCCTAACGGAATTTGGGCAAAAGGCTGTCTCCATTCTAATGTTACCCCACGTCCCCTTGGATAGCGTATGGCAATGGGCCCTTCCAATCCTTGTTGTGCGGTAAATAAGATATTGCGCAATTCCACTTCATTTAAAGGGGAGAAAATGGTCAGGTTGGGAATGCATCGCAAATAGGCCAAATCGAAAACCCCGTGGTGGGTGGGACCATCCTGCCCTACAAGTCCCGCCCGATCCAAGCAAAAAATCACGGGGAGGTTTTGCAATGCCACATCATGGATGACCTGATCATAGGCCCGCTGCAAAAAGGTAGAATAGATGTTGCAAAAAGGGATCAATCCTTGGGTGGCCATCCCTGCGGCCAAGGTAACGGCATGTTGTTCTGCAATGCCTACATCAAAAGCCCGCTCTGGTAGTTCCTCCATCATAAACTTGAGGGAACTGCCTGTAGGCATAGCCGGGGTAATGCCTACAATTTTTTCGTTGTCTTTTGCCAGCTCCACTAAGGTATGCCCAAATACATCTTGGTATTTTGGGGCTTGGATCTGGTCCGGATTTTTAAAGATTTCCCCTGTTTTTTTATTGAATTTTCCAGGGGCGTGGTAGCGTACTTGGTCCTCTTCCGCTTTTTGTAAGCCCTTGCCCTTGGTGGTGATTACGTGCAAGAGGCGCGGACCTTTAAGCCTTTTAAGACGTTCCAACTCGGTGACCAACGCATCCAAATCATGGCCGTCAACGGGACCGCTATAGTTGAGGTTAAGGCATTCAAATAGGTTCTCATCCTTAGCGGTACCTTTTTTTACATTGGTCAGGTATTTCTTTAAGGCCCCAACACTGGGATCGATACCGATGGCATTATCATTTAAAATAATAAGTACGTTGGCATTGGTAACCCCCAAGTGGTTCAAGCCTTCAAAGGCCATTCCACTGGCGATGGAGGCATCGCCAATGACCGCAATATGTTGTTTGTTAGTATTCCCTTGTAGTTGGGAAGCCAGCGCCATCCCTAAAATAGCGGAGATGGAGGTAGAGCTGTGCCCCGTTCCAAAATCGTCATACCTACTTTCACTACGTTTTGGAAATCCACTAATGCCGCCCAACTGGCGGTTGGTATCAAAACGGGCTTTCCTGCCTGTCAACAATTTATGGACATAAGCCTGGTGGCCCACATCCCAAATTAGGTTATCGTTAGGGGTATCAAAAACGTAGTGGATGGCTATGCTTAGTTCCACAACGCCCAAACTGGCCCCCAAATGCCCTTCTTTGGTAGCGACAATATCAATAATAAACTCCCGAAGTTCTTGGGCAAGTAGGAGTAGTTGCGCTGGAGCTAACTTTTTAAGGTCTGCTGGGGAGTCGATATGTTCCAATAATGAACCCAAATGCGGAATTTAAAAGCAAAAATACTTCTTTTCGGTTCGATGTATGCTCAGCTGCAATAGCTCAACGGATTCTTGCAATGCAACTCACGTCATTTATACTGTTATTCACGACATTTTTTTTGTAATCACCTGATTTTGAAACAGTTTTGAATCGTTGCTTTTGAGCGGCGCAAACCAAGTAAACTACCTCTGGGCAAGCGCAAGAGGTATTTGCAAAAAACAAGCATTTTAATTTTAAGGCAAGCTTTGGGTTATTATACCCTTTGGCGGTGCTAAAAAACCAAACAAGATGTCAGTATCCTATACAGAACCAACCATAGAAAATACCTTGGTGACCCA
>CALEYA010000143.1 GCA_937926215.1 uncultured Croceitalea sp.
TGGGTCACTTTAGGCTCCGCCACATCTACAAAACCTTTAAGATGCAGCAAATCTGCATTCAATTGGTTATTGAAATTAATGACGTCTTGGAAGGTTTTCTGCTTGGGTTGGATCAGGTTTTCCTCCCAAACGGTAATACGTTTGCTAAGTGCTTTCCCTTTTTCCAACAGTGCTTTTGCCGCATCCTTATCTTTTAATAAGTCTTTATAGTTGGTCAATTGTTTTTTAGCGGAGCGCATTTGGTTGACCGCCGTATGAATTTCCTTGACGGTGGCATCAATGGTTTTTAAAACCGTTTGTTGTTCGGCGTAGTCCGCTGCCGAAGCGTTTATGGCAGGGTTGGCCAAAACCGTAGCCGTGGTTTCCACCACCTCATTTTCCAAATGCATTCTAAGGGTGTAGGTTCCCGGGCTTACACGGTGCCCTTGGGAATTCCCAAAAACAAAAACCTTTTTTACGCTGGGTAGGGACTCGGTCCTAAAATTCCACGTAAAGCGGTTGTACCCTTTTTTGGAAGGAAGCACCTCAGGTTTTGCCGGGCCGCCCGGCCATGACTTAAAATCCTTGAGTTTCTGATTGGTATACGTTCTAATGACCTTGCCTTCTTGCAGCACCTCAAGCTTTAGTTCGGTAGAATCCAGTTTTTTGGGCAAGTAGTAATCTAGGGTAACCCCAGATTTTGGATTCTGTCCCAAGCCCGGCACCGGTTTATCTGGGCTTCCCCCTAAAATTCGATAGCTGGGTTTTGGTGGCACGATTTGCAATTCTTCAGAAGGTTTCAGGCTATTTTGAATGGCCCCTACATCATCCAAAATCCAAAAGGAGCGGCCCGCTGTGGCCACCACCAAATCGTTATCCTGAATAGTGAGGTCATTGATGGGGACTAGGGGTAAATTCAACTGGAACTTTTGCCAGTGTTGTCCATCGTTCAAGGAAACATACAGGCCGTTCTCCGTTCCTGCATACAACAATCCTTTTTGTTTTCTGTCTTCCCTTACCACACGCACAAAAGTGTGCTTTCCCGTAATGCCGTTGGTACGTTTGGTCCATGTTTGTCCATAATCCGTAGTTTTAAAAACATAGGGTTTTAGATCCATGGATTTGTACCGCATTACCGCGATATAAGCAGTTGCCGGGTCGTGTGGAGAGACCTCAATACTGTTGACGATCCCATTCCCAATATTGGGTGGCGTAATATTCTCCCAATTGGCACCGCCGTCTTTGGTGATGTGGAGTAGCCCATCATCACTACCGGCATACAACACCCCTTTTTCATGGGGAGATTCCGTCAAATACATCAGCGTATTGTAATTTTCCCCACCGGCGGCTTCATTGGTAAAAGGCCCACCACCGGGACCTTGCTTGTCCTTTTCGTTACGGGTAAGGTCGGGACTGATGACCTCCCAACGTTGCCCGCCATCCGTTGTTTTAAAAACCACATTGCCCGCATGGTAAATGGTATTTCGATCGTGTGGGGAACTAATGATGGGCGCGTTCCAATTGTAGCGGTATTTAAAGTCTTTGGGAACCTTGCCCAGACCAAGCTCCGGATATTCTTTGATTGGTTTTCCTTCCCTTGAGGCTTTGACCCATTTTTCGATAATCCCTTGGTAACAGCCGCCATAAATCACTTCTGGATTGTCTGGGTCAAAGGCCAAATAGGCACTTTCGCAACCCGCTACGGAATACCAATCTTTCCAGTCGATACCGCTATCATTGGTCCTGCTGGCAATGGCAATGGCAGAATTGTCTTGTTGACCGCCATACACATTATAGGGAACCAAATTGTCCGTAATGACCCGGTAGAACTGGGAGGTGGCTTGATTTTGTTGGCTGCTCCAACTTTTACCGCCATTGTTGGAGATATTGGCACCGCCGTCATTGGAATTGATCATTTTGGAATTGTCATAGGGATTGATCCACAAATGATGGTTGTCCCCATGGGGCGTTGGTAAGGGTTTAAATGATTTTCCGCCGTCTATGGACTTGGTTACGGGTGCGTTCAGCACATACACTACATTTTCATCTTGTGGGTCCGCAAAAATCTCCATGTAATACCAAGAACGGGTGATGTTGATACGGTCTTTGTTGACCTGTTTCCACTTTTTTCCTGCATCGTCACTGCGATATACACCGCCTTTATCACCTTCCGCCTCAATAACGGCAAAGACCAATTCTGGATTGGCCCGGGAAACGGATATGCCCACTTTGCCCATTTCCTTGGGGAGGCCTTCTTCAAAACGCTTCCACGTAGTACCGCCGTCAACGGATTTATAAATTCCCGAGGAAGGCCCACCGGATTCAATGATCCAAGGATACCTTTGGTGTTGCCACATTGCGGCATAGAGGATCAACGGATTTTTCATATCCATGGATAAGGATGAGGCCCCTGTACTAGTGTCCACAAACAAGACACGCTCCCAACTTTGTCCCCCGTTTGTGCTTCGGTAAATACCTCGTTCTTCTGATGGGCCGTATTGTGCTCCCTGAGCCGCAATAAAAATAATATCGGGATTGGTGGGGTGGATGATGACATCCGAAATATGCCGTGACTCATCTAAACCTATATGCTTCCACGTTTTTCCAGCATCGGTTGATTTGTAAACCCCATCACCCATGGAAGTCATGACGCCCCGTGCAGCATGCTCGCCCATCCCGACAACCACAATATTGGGATTGCTTTCGGATACTGCAATAGCACCTACGGTTCCGGTTTCCAACTGTCCATCGGAAACATTTTTCCACGTAATACCGTCATCGGTGGTTTTATAGATACCTCCCCCTACGGAGCCCATATAATAGGTCATGGGCTGTCCAACGACTCCGGTCGAAGCAACACTTCGCCCCCCTCTAAAAGGCCCGATATTCCGCCATTTTAATCCAGAATATAGACTGTCGTTCAAGACAATACTAGGCGTTGTATTGGCTTTCTTTCGTCTTTGCCCCATGGTAAAAAGTGGCAATACAAGAAAGACGGTAATAATGATCCGAAGGTTTTTCATGGTCTGTTGGCTTAGTTTAATTTTTTGTCGAGTGATAAAATGGTTTGCAACAATACATTGGCACCGTTGGCCATGTCTTTTGCAGATGTAAATTCTTTGGGGGAATGGCTAATGCCGCCCTTACTGGGCACGAATAGCATTCCCGTGGGAACGATGGTCGCCATATCTTGGGCATCGTGTCCTGCGCCACTGGGCATATAGTGATGGCTTAAGCCCAACATCTTGGTAGCGGCTTCTATTTCCTTTTGAATAGGAACGGCTGTCAATGCGGGTTCCGCAGTAGTATCCAGAGGATGAAAACTGATGTTCACCTTGGATGCTTCCGCAATGCTGGCCGCTTTCGCCTTAATGGCCTCAAACACACTTTGGATAACATCCGCTGATAAATCCCGGATTTCCAGGCTGGTGACTACCTTACCGGGAATAACGTTTGGTGCTCCCGGTTCCGCTTGTATCTTTCCTACGGTCGCCACTTGGGCACCGTCCCTAGCTGTGGCCACTTCGTTAACGGCGATCACGAATTTTGCCGCGGCCAATAGCGCATCTTGTCGTGCATTCATGGGCGTAGTACCTGCATGGTTGGCAAAACCCTCAAAAGTAACGTCCCACCATTTAAGGCCAACAATACCTTCTACAATACCAATATCCAAGTTTTTCTTTTCCAAGATACCGCCCTGTTCAATATGCAGTTCCAAAAAGGCTGCCATAGCATCTTTTTTTCGGATGGTTTCCGCAATGCGGGTAGTATCGCCACCCAATCGCATGATGCCTTCGCCCATGGTATAGCCCGTGCTGTTTTTTACGGAAAATGCCTCTTTGCTTAAATGCCCAGAAATGGCCCTGCTACCCATAACACCACCTTCCTCATTGGAAAAAATGATGATTTCCAACGGATGGTCGGTCACAATTTTGTGTTCTTCCAACACCCGTAAAACTTCTATGGATGCCATGGAACCCACACAACCATCATAATTGCCCCCATTGGGAACACGGTCAATATGTGACCCGAACGCTATGGTTTTTTTGGTAGCGTCTTTGCCTTTTCGTAGGCCTATGATATTTCCGGCAAAATCAATATGAACCTTTAGCCCTAGACCTTCAAGGGTCTTTACGACCCAGGCTTGGGCCGCGATATCGGCATCGCTAAAGGCAACGCGCTCGGTTTCCCCGTTTTCCTGCAAGCCAAATTTGGCCAGTTCAAAGATGCTGGCTTCCAAGCGGTCTTGGTTTACGGTAGGGAATGTCTTTTGTGCTAGCGCAAGGTTAAGACCCAAGAGCGCTAAAAGAGCTGTCTGTAGTACTTTCATTTGGTAGGTGGTTAATGCTTAGAAAGATACTAAATCAAAAGGAGAACTTTATTTTGAAGGGTAAGGAAATATAAGCTAGAAATTCATGCTGGAATAGGAAAGGCAATACTCCAATATCAACGCACTTTTAAAGTATAGGCTTAACTGTTTAGCCAGTTCTTAAAATCGCTTGTTTTAGGCCTACTTACTATAAATTCTTGATCCCTTGGATTGTTAAGGGATAATTTCACCCTATGGTTAAAATAGGGATCTATCCTTAGAATCGCTTTTTTAGCAACCACTTGCCCACGATTGATTTTGAAGAACTCCCCAGCTTCCAAGCTGTTAAAGAGCTGGTCCATGGATTCATCAATAAGATATCGTTTGCTGTCCGTTATGCCAAAAGTCACGCTTTCCTCCGAATAGAAATAAAGAAAATCACTGATTTTTACCTGCACAAAGCCGGCGCCTTCCTTTACCAATAGCCCCTCCCGTTTTTTTTGTGCTTGCAGACTGCCGAGCAACTGTTTTAATACCGTGGGTGCTATGATGCCGGAGTCTTTGGTTTTGGTAAATTTCTGCAAAGCGCCCTCCAGCTCCTCTTTTTGTATGGGTTTTAATAAGTAATCCACACTGTTTACCTTAAAGGCCTGAATGGCATATTGATCAAAAGCGGTGGTAAAAATGATGGGGGCTTCTACTTCAATTTTTTGAAAAATCTCAAAACTCAAACCATCCGCCAATTGGATATCCATAAAAACCAGGTCTGGCGTTTTGTTTGTTTTAAACCAAGTCACGCTGTCCTCAACGGTGTCAATAAGCTGAAGCAGGCGATACTCAAAACCACATGCCTTTAGAATGTTTTGCAATTGGTTCGCGGCGCGCATTTCGTCTTCAATGATAAGGATATCCATAGTACTACTTTTGGTCGGCCAATGTTAATAAGGGAAGGTGAACACGGAACTCGGCATCGTTTTTTTCTATTACTACCGATTTTCCGGCGATGAGATGGTATCGTTTTTTAATATTCTTTAAGCCAACTTTTGTTGATGGTATTTGGGTAGATTTTGGTTGCAGTTTGTTGGAAACGATTACGTGGTCGTTTTCCAAACGGACGGTGATCAATAATGGTTTTGCCCTGGAAATGGTGTTGTGCTTTATGGCATTTTCCAACAACAGTTGCAAACTCATGGGGACTACCATTAGGTTTAAAGCGGTATCGGGAATGTTCCAGTCCACGCTAAGGTTTTTTCCAAACCGTTCCGATTGTATGTGGATGTACGATTGTGAAAATTTCACTTCTTCCCGCAGGGCAATAAGATTGGCGTTGCCGGACTCCAAGATAAAGCGGTACACATTGGCCAATTTGTCCACAAACTCTTTAGCATCTTCTTTTGGGTTTTGATCAATGATATCCCTAAGGGTATTGAGTGTATTGAACAAAAAATGAGGTTGCGCCTGGTTCTTTAACGTATCCAATTCTGCCTGTACCATGGCTTGTTTTACCTGCTCCCGTTCTATGATGGATTTTTTAAGCCTTATATAGTAGTAGATAGCCTCGTAAATAGCCATGGTCATAGTGCTTATGATAATGATGGGCAACAATATAAGGGAAGAACTTTGGGCGTTGTAATTCTTACCAAAAATGAAGGAAAGCATGATGTTCCCAAAGAAATCCACCAGCAATACGGTGCCTACAATGGCAAGAAAAAGCAGTGCCAACCGTTTGCCTACATCCTTAAGCCTCGTGTATTTTATTCTTAGGAGAATGATCACCTTTCGTATAATGAACCAATTGCAGATGGTAAAAAACAAGGAGATACTCCAATGGATAAAGGCTTCACCAAAAGGAAAACGTACGAACGATTTATTAAAAAGGTAATCGGTAATAAAACTTAGGACCAAGATGCCTATAAAGGCAAACCAAAAATCGTTGAACCCTAAATATGTAATTCGTTTTTCCTTATTGGCAAACATGCGCTGCTCCTTATAATTCGATTAATGCCATTCCCATTTTTGCTTGATAAAAGGTAAATCCGATCCAAGATGCATAGAGCAACCCAAAAACGGTCACGGCAATAAGCTGTGTTTTGGTGTTGTCTTTCCATTTTTTGGACACCCATACCGCAAATAAAGGAATAAACTGTAGGGCATGCAATCCAAAAAAATGTGCGATCCTTAGATCGCCGGCCACAGTGCTCCAATTGACCAAGGGTAAACCCGGACCGCCATCCGCAACACCAACATTGTGTGCCATCTGGCCGATCATTTGACCTCCTACCCAACTGCCTACCACAACAATGACCCAACCTAAAAAAATGGCCCATTGGACGGACTTCACCGTATTCAATTTTAAGCGTGCCGTTTCGAAGATAAAGAATACCATAATAAGGACATTGATCCCTATTAAAATTCCCATGGCCGCAAAAAGAAGCCCATCAAAGGGAGATGACATATTGTAATGCGATTGTACGCCCCTTGCCGCTTGAAAAAGGACAATAAAAATCTCCAACAATAATGTAATGGCCACCGTAATGGTGATGATGTTCTTTTTTCTGTTGGAAAAAGGGTAAAGCGTGGTCAAAAACCCCAATGTTAGAATATAGATGCCCCCGGACAGGGAAAATTTTAAGGGTTTTATCCATACGTTGACCCCCATAAGGGTACGTTCGTCTACGGCAAGCCCTATAAGACAGACAAGGGCAAAAATACCATGGAGGACAACCACCCAATACAGGATGGGACTGGATTGTTTTACGGTGTGCAAAATACTACTGAACGTTTTCATTTTTGATTGTGTTTGATGGTTTTAATGATGGTGAAAGCTAAAAACCCGATGGGTCCCAGCATAAAGGTCCCCACTAAGCAAGGTGCCATGAGTACGGGGTGGATGTTCAAGGTCTTGTTTTGGTCTAGCATCCACATGCCGATCAAGAGGTCAAAGGCCAGGTAATGGACCCATCCGGCGAGCACCGCATTTTCTGCGGTAAAAAGGGCCATGACAGAAGCCAAACTTCCAAAGTCCATTCCGCCACCGGTTTGAATAGCAATAAAGATATAAATGGCATAGACCAATGCCAGCAGTATTGGAATGACCCTGTAATCAATTAAAAAACGGGTGACCTTCCATTTGGGCAAGAAAATCATTAAAAGCCACATGGGCATTGCGGTCATATTGGCAAAAGAAAAAACTTCGGTTGGTGTCATAGTATTGTTTTTAATAGGTGTTGGTTTTGCGATATTCCCAAACTTAGCGGGGTATCGCGTATCAAATATGGCGTAGTTGCCGTAAATAGGGAATAGGATATTCCTCAACCATCGTTAAAAGGAGTTGAATTGTAAGCTTTTTAAGATGCTGAAGCTAAATAGTACCGTATTAGCCTGTTGGGGGTAATTCCCTTACGTAAAAAATAGAGGGATTAAAATGTAATGTTCACAAAAGGAATAACAGGGCTTGTATAGACCGTTTCATCCTCATCATACAGTAAGTTGAGCTTGGCTCCCACGGTGATTTTATTGGTAATCCCTAAACCTGCGCCTACAAACAATGCGGAATCCCAAAAATCTGTACTAATATCACCGGCGGCATCCTCCGTAGTCGTATTCACCCGTAATTGGGTAAATTCTAAGAGAGTTACAAACCTTTTTGCAGGAAAGTATTGGGCAATGAGGTTAGCACCATAGGTGGTGGTCCGTTGTAAGTCTTTGATCGCCGTATAATTGACCTGTAAGCCCGCGCCAAGCGTAAATCGCTCGCTAAGCGAGTAGGTGAGGTTGGGAGCAAGGCCAATATTGGTGCCGCCAACAAAATTCAATCCAAAGCCTAGGCCAAACTTTAAACGTTTTTCTACTTGGGCAGTGCTGTCACTTTCGGCGATAGCCTCTTGTGCACGTATATTAGAGGCATAGGAAATCATAAAAAGAGCAAAAAATAGGGGAAATAAAAATCGGTTGGTTTTCTTTTTGGTAGTGTCCATGTGTGGTTTGTTTTGGTTATTTAAAAGTCAAGATATGATTTTCAGGGGAATTATATTCATTTTTAAACGACTACAAACAATTACAAACGAAAGTAACTATTTTATAACCGAATACGCTTGGAAGCCCTTGCTATGTTTGCCCTGTCGAAACATAAGAACTCCATAGTATTAACTGTTTAATCCTAAAAATTAGAAAGATGAACGCATTAAAAAACAAAGTACAGTTGATTGGAAACCTAGGGCAAGACCCAGAAATCGTAAGCTTGGACAATGGCAGCAAGTTGGCCAAATTCTCCATCGCCACCAGTGAGAGTTACAAGAACGCACAAGGGGAGAAGGTGGAGGACACGCAAT
>CALEYA010000144.1 GCA_937926215.1 uncultured Croceitalea sp.
TTTTTGTACTAATTTTTCCCGAACTGCTTTTCTCGCCCGTGATAAGGTTACGCGCACCGCGGTTGGCTTCATGTCCAACAACTCCGAAATCTCTTCGAAATCATAATCCTCTATATCCCGTAGTTGCAAGACCATCTTTTGCTGTTCCGGCAGCTCATCCATTATACGTGCTACCCAATTTACGCTGTCCTCCGCCTCCAACTGTTTTTGTAAGGAGGTGTTTTCATCCTTGTAATTGCTGTGCACCAATTTTAGGTTACCTGCTTGCTTGGATTTCAAACGATCCAAACAAAAGTTTTTAGTCATCGTCATGGCAAATGCCTCTGCACTTTTGTACGTTGCAATGGACTCATTTTTGGACCATAGCTTGAGCAAAATTTCCTGCGTAGCATCTTCGGCTTCTTCTCTGGAGACCAATAATCGCTTGGCCATTCTATAAAGCTTATCCTTAAAAGGCATGACAAGATTTAAAAACTCTTTTTGTTGCATTGCTGGTTTCGTTGTTCGCAAATCAGAATTACCGACTTACAATTTGAAGACGACACACCCTAAATTTTGTTACAGAATCTTTTAAAATTCTCTTTCTTGTCCCTATTTTAGGGTTTTCTAAGATTAAATTGTTATTCCTATAGTAACATCTTGGAATGTTATTTGCTATGAAATTATAAAAATCGTTATGAAAAAAGTTTGTTTGTCCCTTGTTGCCCTCTTGTTCGTGTTCATTTCCTGCGAAAGCGATTTAGACGGTGCCGCTTTTAACCAACCCATAACCCCAACAGAAGTTACCGTACAGAATTTCATGTGGCAATCCATGAACCTGTGGTATTTCTGGCAGGATCAAGTGCCGGATTTGGCGGATGACCGCTTTGCTACCGATGAAGAATACAATGCTTTTCTAGGGGCAACACCAGATCCAACGGATTTTATTCAAAGTATCCGTTTTGAGGAGGACCGATTTACCTTTTTTAACGAAGATTTTGAAGTTTTACTGAATTCCCTCGCTGGAGTAAGTAGGAGTAATGGCTTGCAATTTTTTAGTGTGGACCTTTCTGCGGACGATAGTGAAAGTAATAGGTTTCTCTTTGTTAGAAATGTCGTCCCCGGCTCCGATGGGGCAGCCCAAGGCATTGCACGTGGCGATGTATTCTGGGGAATAAACGGGGAACAGATTACCTCACAAAATATCGTTGACCTACTTAGCCCTGACACCTATACTTTAAATGTTGGGCAATTGGATACAGAAAATAGATTGGTCCTCCAAACCGAACAAGAGGTTACGGTAACCAAAGTAGAAAACTTTCAAGAAGACCCTATACGATTGGCCAGGACCTTGGATGTCAACGGTACCCAAGTAGGTTATTTAATGTACCGTAGTTTTAATAGAAATTTTAATACGGAACTCAATGATGTTTTTGGCCAATTTGTGGCAGATGGGGTTACCGAATTGGTTTTGGATATGCGCTATAACGGTGGAGGGTCTGTAAACACCTCCCGTCTTTTGGCCAGCATGATTTATGGTAGGAATACCAACGACCTCTATTTAAGGCAACGTTGGAACAGCAAATTGCAAAGCCAGTTCAGTGACGCACAATTGAACGACTTTTTTGCCAATGAGGTTAGCAACGGTGTCCCCATCAACACACTCAACTTAAGCAGGGTCTATGTTTTAGGGACAGGTAGGACCGCTTCCGCCAGTGAATTGGTAATGAACGGACTTGATCCTTATATTGAAGTAATCCATATAGGTTCTACGACAACGGGGAAAAACGAGTTTTCCATTTCCTTGGTGGATAACCCTAATCGAAATTATCAATATAGTCCCTCCACGGAAAATGAAATAAACCCGAATAACAGATGGATTATCCAACCCCTCGTTGGTAGAAATGAGAATGCCGTTGGCTTTTTCGACTACACCGATGGTTTTGCCCCTGATGTGGAACAGTTAGAGGATGTTTTTAACCTAGGAAGTTTTGGAGATCCCAGCGAACCCATGTTGGCTACCGCTTTGGAAATGATATCCGGTAACGTAAATACCTCTCGCTCTAGACAAAGAAATGTCGTGATTCCAACGGAAACCGTTGAGGTTTTGGAAAAGGAAGAGGGCATCATGCTACTGGATAAACAACTTGATTTCCAATAAGAATCCGATTGTAATCCACAACTGAAATCAAAATAACGGTCCAAAACAGCTATAGTGCTACTTTGGACCGTTTTTAGGTATTAAAACTGCAATTGCAACCCTAGCCTAACATTTCTACCCCGGGTGGTGAATCCCAATATTTGGGTGTACTCCGTATTCCCAATATTCTCAAAAGCACCAAAAACTTTGATACGTTCGCAAAACCTATGGGAAACGGTAGCATTTAATAAGCCAAAACTTTCCAAAGTAACTGGTGAGGAAACAAAAGTTGCCGGATCAAAAAATACATCAGCCCGTTCGGACTGATATTGATAAGACAATCCAAATTGTGTATCCTTGGAAAGCGTATAGCTAAGTGCTGCATTTAGGATACTTTTAGGTATCCGTGCCGCAAGTTCGTCCCCTTCCCTATTGGTCAATGTATAGTTTGCTGAAAAATCCAATCCTGATAACAAGACTATTGCTGCTTCGAACTCCAATCCATTAAAGGTTCTATCCTCCGTTACATTTTGGAATTCCCCAGCAAAGGTCACGGGGTCCGTAATAAAATTAATAAACCCTTCTTCTTTCCTATTAAAATACAATGCGCTAAACCTAACTTTGCTGGAAGGGCGATATTCCGCTCCTACCTCAATGGTCGTATTCTCTTCCGGGTCCAAATTTGGATTGGCACCAAAAGGGCCGAACAGCTGTGACAGATTGGGCGCAATAAAGGAAGTAGCATAAGAACCAAAAAACTTTAGATAACCTTCCCTGGATTTAATCACATAAGATGGATTAAGATTGTATATCAAATTACTGCCATACTCGCTGTGGTTGTTCAAACGGGCACCTGCATTGACGTTCAGTCCAAAGTCACTCACATAAACCGCATTCACATAAGGATCGGTAGTCGTGGTTTGTTGCTCCTCTAAAAAAAGTGTGGTATTCTCAATAAGGTTGACCCCAACAATAGTGTAGAACGAATCGTTAAAATTGTATTTGTTGAAAACATCCAAAACAAAGGATTCGGAATCAAATGCCGATGGAAAACTGGATTGAAAGCTTCGGGTAACTTGGTTGAAAACAGCATTGACGTTGATACTTCCGTTGTTGTAGGCATAGCTTGATGCGACTCCAAAACGGGACTGTTCGCTGTCAAAACTAAAATCAGCATCCTCAATGGGAAATCCGTTATCAAATTCGGCATCAATTTTATTATAAAATGCAGATGCGGTCACTTGAAAGGCATCCGAAAATTGATAGCCTACTTTTACATTTCCATCCAATCTAGAAAATGCATCCGGTTCCTCACCCAATGCGGCAGAAAGCCCGTCCGTAAATTGATGACCCCCAGAAGCCAAAATAGAAAGCTTATCCACCTTAGCCTGTACGGTAACCGTATTTGTAAAATCAGAAGCGTTGTATTCTTGATCATCGGCCGATTGATTGGTCCCCACACTAGAAGCAATATCCAAGGAGATTCCTTCCTTGGACGCTTTTTTTGTGGTAATATTAATGACGGCCGTTGCCGCTGCATTCCCATATAAGGTACTCGATGCCCCTTTTAAAATTTCGATACGCTCTATTTGGGCAGTATTCAATAACCGCAGGTCGTATTCGGCATTTGGTGCAGATGGGTCCGAAACTTGGACACCATCAATAATAACCAAAACCTGACGGTTGTTACCCCCTCTGGCAAAGACGGAAATATTTTGACCTGCATTGCTCAAGTTTCCATTCACCACGATACCAGACTTTGTCCCGATAATATCGGCCACACTCCTACCCTGGTTTCGTTCCAATTCCTTGGCATCGATTTTAATAACCGTTTTACCGGAATTCTCCCGTTTTAAGGCAAAACGGGAATCACTGACCACTACTTCATCCAATTGTTGGGTGGCAATAGTGTCTTGCTGTTGTTCCTGTGCAAAAACACAGAAACAGCTCAGGGCTAAAGGCCCTAACATTACTTTTTTCATTACTACTTTAGTTGCTCGGAAAAGCTATAGGTCTCCCTACGTAAACTTCTATCCCGAAAGTTTTACATTATTTGTTTTGAATTTGGCAGGTCTCCTGACTTATATAACCTTGTTTTGCCTTCCCACTCGCGTTAACGAGCAGTGGCTTTGAAGAAAACAATGCCCCTATAAAAAAGGGTGCCAAAACTTTTGGCATATACTTACAGTTGCGGGAACAGCTCTAGATTTGCACTAGATTCCCTTTTAATCGACTTGGTTACGGATTGCTTAGTGGCAATCCTAACCGCATCAAACCAAAATTCGCTGCGAAGCTAGTCATTTTGTTTAACCTATACACAAAACTTAAATACCCTATTTTTGAACCCGTGAAGCATCGTATCAGCAAAGTAATTGTAATCCTAGGCCTATTAACTGTATTTGTAGGTTGTTTGGAGAAGAAACCGGCGGTAATAAAAACAGAGGAACCAAAGGGTTCAGGTGTTCGCCATGCCCAAGGTTTTACCATAAGTACTACGGGGCAATACCCGGTAATAACCGTAACCAACCCGTGGCCTAATTCGGAAAAAGCGTTTACTTATGCTTTTATTCCCAAGGAAAAATTGCCAGTGATCACGTATCCAAAAGATGCTTACGATGCGGTGATAGCGACACCAATATCATCCTTGGTAGTAACCTCCACCACACATATTCCTGCCTTGGAATCGTTAAACGGTTTATCCAAATTAGTAGGTTTCCCAGATACCAAATACGTTTCCTCAATGCCGGCAAGAAAACGGATCGCAACCGGTAAAATAAAAGAATTGGGAAATAATGAAAGCTTGAATACCGAAATGGTCATCGCACTCCAACCCGATGTCGTGGTCGCTTTTGCCATTAACAACGACAACAATTCCTATGACCTATTACAAAAAGCAGGTGTTCCTATTCTATTCAATGGTGACTGGACAGAAACCACCCCCTTGGGAAAAGCGGAATGGATAAAGTTTTTTGGGGTGCTGTTAGGTGCAGAAAAAGCGGCCAATGATACTTTTGAAAGGATAGAAAACGATTATTTGGAAGTGAAGGAATTGGCAAAACAAGCCACCGCGAAACCAAAAGTACTCAGTGGCGCACTTTATAAGGATGTGTGGTACTTACCCGCTGGGGAAAGTTGGGCTGCACAGTTTATGGAGGATGCCAATACCAATTACCTTTGGGCAGATACCAACGGAACAGGAAGCCTTTCCCTTAGTCTGGAAGCCGCCCTGGAAAAAGGACAGGAAGCGGAATTCTGGATTTCCCCAGGGCAGTATACCAGCTATCAACAATTGGACGCTGCAAATTCGCTTTACCAAAAATTTGAAGCATACAACAAAAAAAACGTGTATGGTTTTGCAGGCACTACGGGACCTACGGGGGGATTGTTGTATTATGAATTGGCCCCACAACGACCGGATTTGGTATTGAAGGATTTGGTATCCATTTTCCACAAAGAACTATTGCCGGACTACATTCCATATTTTTTTAAACCGCTGGAATGAGCATGCCAAAACTATCATACACGGTTTGGTTTCTTTTGCTCGTCATCGCATTGGTGGTTTCCGTTTTATGCAACCTGAGCCTAGGTAGTGTCAGCATTCCTTTAAAAGATACTTTTGCGGTGTTTTTGGGCAATAGCCCAGAAAAAGAGTCTTGGAAGTATATCATTACCGACTATCGCGTACCCAAAGCGCTAACAGCGATTTTAGTAGGTGGCGGGCTTGCCGTAAGTGGCCTGCTCATGCAAACCTTATTCAGAAATCCCTTGGCGGGACCGTTTGTATTGGGTATCTCCTCCGGGGCAAGCTTGGGAGCAGCCCTTTTACTTATGGGTACTTCCTTATTGGCCGGCTATACCACCATTGAACTTTCCAATAGCTTCTCCTTGGCGATTGCGGCCAGTATCGGGAGTTTTTTGGTGCTTTTTGTGGTGTTGGTTGTGGCAAATCGGGTGCGGGATACCATGGCCTTGCTAATCATTGGATTGATGTTTGGCAGTATCACCGCAGCTTTGGTTAGCGTATTGGCTTATTTTTCCAATGCAGCACAATTACAACGTTTTATTTTTTGGTCTTTTGGCTCGGTTGGTAATTTGTCCTGGGCGCAATTGGGCATGCTAACTGCAGTAGTGACCATCGGACTTTTGATTACCCTTTTCTCCTTAAAAAGCCTCAACGCGTTTCTTTTGGGGGAAAACTACGCCAAAAGCCTTGGGGTTTCTTTAAAAACCTCCAAATATGCAATTATCATTGCTACCGGCTTGCTGGCCGGAGGCATTACCGCCTTTGCCGGACCCATTGCTTTTGTTGGGTTGGCCGTACCCCACCTTACCCGGCAGTTATTCCATACCATGGACCATAAGGTATTGGTACCCGCAGTGTTTCTTTATGGAGGTATACTGATGTTATTATGCGATACTATTGCCCAATTGCCCAACTCGGCCCAAGTGTTGCCCATAAATGCGATTACTTCCTTAATAGGGGCGCCGGTAGTGATTTGGTTATTGGTCAAAAAACGTAGATTGTTCTTTTAATGGAAACAAACCACAACATACTGGAAGTTCAAAACCTAACAATTGGATATGACCAAGTTCCTTTGGGAGGTGCTATCAGTTTTAATCTGGAAAAAGGAACGTTGTGTGCCATAGTCGGTGTAAATGGCATTGGAAAATCCACCTTATTACGAACCTTAGGCAACCTACAACCAAAAATTTCAGGTGAAATTATATTGGTAGGGAAACCGCAAGAATCGCTTTCCCCAAATGATAGGGCACGCCTATTAAGTTTGGTACTCACGGAACCTATGGCCTCCAAAAACCTTACCGTTTCAGAGGTTCTTACCCTGGGTAGACAGCCTTATACCAATTGGCTTGGTCAACTCTCGGATGCAGATAAGGAAGCGGTTGCCAACAGTTTAAGCAGGTTTGATTTAAACGACTTGGCGGAACGAAAGTGTTTTGAACTCAGTGATGGGCAATTGCAACGCGTTTTAATAGCACGCGCCATGACACAAGACACTCCATTGATTCTTTTGGATGAGCCTACCGCACATTTAGACCTCTACCATAAGGTGCAAATCTTCAAATTGTTGCAACAGTTAGCACATCAACACCAAAAAACCATTGTGTTCACCACGCATGAAATTGATTTGGCCATTCAGCTTTGCGATAAGATACTTTTACTTGATGGTAAAACAAATGCCTTTGCTTCCCCTTGCGAACTCATTGAAAAAGGAAGCTTTAGCACCCTCTTTCCGTCTGAAATGGTCCGTTTTGACGAAAAAACGGGGACCTTCAAAGTCAGTAAATAATAGCATAAAATTAAAGATGACAACTATTGAGGGGTTGCAGTCAATACGGTTCGTGACCCTGAATTTAGTTCAGGGTCGCACCACCCTGTTTTGAATGGAAATAGAATATGGGATGCTGAAACTAATTCCCATGATGCAATCCGCAAAAGTTTAGGATTTTATAAAGCGCTACGGGTATTAATATTATCTTTATTGTTTTCAACCAAACCCCATGAGTACCGAATTAATTTATGTCATTATAGGTCTGATTTCCATAGCGATGGGTGTGGGTTTAGGAATTTATATCCAAAGGCTAAAAACGAAATCCAGCCAAAGTGGATTAGATGCGGAAAACAGGCAATTGCAAAACTCCCTTACTTCCATAAACGAAAAATTGTTGGCCGAAAACGAGGAAAAAAGACAGTTGCAAACGGAGAAAGAACAACTGGGTCAAAATTATGTGCGCTTAGAAGCGATGAATGAAAACCTGCAGCGTGTAAATACGGAGCAAAAGGAGGAAGTTGAAAAACTTCAGGAGAAATTTACGAAGGACTTTGAAATTCTTGCCTCCAAAATCTTGGAAGAAAAAAGCAACAAGTTTACGGAACAGAACCAAAAAAACATCAAGCAAATCCTTACGCCATTACAAGAAAAGATCCAATTGTTCGAGAAAAAAGTAGAGGATACCCAAAAGGAAAACATCACCATACATTCTGCTTTAAAAGAACAGCTGCTGTTACTACAAAACCAGAACTTAAAAATTACCCAAGAAGCGGAAAACCTGACCAAGGCACTTAAGGGCGATAGTAAAATGCAAGGAAATTGGGGGGAATTGGTTTTGGAACGCGTATTGGAAAAATCCGGATTGGAAAAGGATCGAGAATATAGCGTGCAACAAAGTTTTCAACGTGAAGACGGTTCCCGAGTACTACCCGATGTTATCATCAACCTTCCGGACGGCAAGAAAATGATCGTAGATTCCAAGGTTTCCCTTACGGATTATGAACGTTATGTGAATGCCGATGAGGAAGAAAAGGAAGGGCATCTAAAAAGCCATATCAATTCCTTAAGAAAGCATGTGGAACAACTGTCCGCAAAAAAATACGAAGATCTCTATGAAATGGAGAGTCCAGACTTTGTCCTGCTTTTTGTTCCTATAGAACCTGCTTTTGCCGTAGCCATAAATCAAGATAATTCCTTGTATAATAAGGCCTTTGAGCAAAATATCGTAATTGTTACTCCAGCTACGCTACTCGCTACCCTCCGCACTATAGATACCATGTGGAACAACGAAAAGCAACAACGAAACGCCATTGAGATAGCCCGGCAAGCCGGAGCACTTTACGATAAATTTGAAGGCTTTGTTACCGATTTGACCAAGGTGGGCAAAAAGATGGACGAGGCCAAAACGGAATATCGCGGTGCGATGAACAAATTGGTGGACGGGCGCGGCAATATTGTCACCAGTATTGAGAAGCTGAAAAAAATGGGCGCCAAGGCCAAAAAATCCATCCCAGAACCCATTTTAAAACGGGCAGAGGAGGATTCCGATGTTGAACAACCCAAACTAGGACTATAAATGCGAAAAATACTGTTTACCCTAATCACCGTGGCTATTTTGGGAATTGCAGGCTATTTCGCCTTTGTGTATTATGTTCCTTTTAGTGAGGGCTATCGTTCTGGCGAGCTTATAAAATTTAGCAGAAAAGGGGTACTTGCCAAAACTTGGGAAGGGGAAATAAGCCAAGGCATCTCCGGGGCTCAAATTTTTGAGTTTTCGGTTGAAGATAGTCAAGAAGGTGTCATCCAAAAACTTAAGGAACTCCAAGGAAAGTATGTGAAAGTGACGTATAAGGAACGGTATGCTACTTTCTTTTGGTTGGGGGATACCCAATACTTTATCATCGCGGTTGAACCGGAAAAATCCCCGCATTTTGGGAACTAGTGATATCTATTAATTTCCTTACATCAGCAAGATTCAGCATCCACTTTATAAGAGAGCTTTTACCACAATTACCGAAATTCATCAACTTATCACACCTTGCCCACAACAGTTTCCCTCCTAACAAGGAGGGACTAAGGGAGGTGTAAAATCACCATCTTCAAATTTTGATATACAATCTTCAATAAAGTTCAATACGTTCTCTACTGCGTGAGTCATAGCAATAGATCGATTTATGACATATCCACAACAGTTTCCCTCCTAAAAAGGAGGGAGTAAGGGAGGTGTAAAACCAGATTTCTGATTTAGTTACATTATTCCGTAACTGGCTTACCAACTCTCTTAGCTTTGGATTATATTTGATTACCATTTTTACACACCCCTTAATCCCCTTGCTTTAATAGCGCTCAGCACAGGCTTATTAGAGGGAAGACATCGCACGAATTATGAAAAAATATAAAACATCAAAAGCGTCCAGGGTCTCCATTACGGAACTCATGCAGCCCTCCCACTCCAATTTTGGGGGCAAAGTACATGGAGGCTATATCTTAAACCTGATGGACCAAATTGCATTTGCCTGTGCCTCCAAGCATTCGCAAAGCTATTGTGTTACGGCTTCGGTCAATAGGGTGGACTTTTTAAATCCGGTGGAAGTAGGCGACTTACTAACGCTCAAAGGCTCCATCAACTACACCGGAAAAACCTCTATGGTGGTTGGGGTACGGGTAGAATCTGAAAATATCATCACCGGCAAAAAAACACATTGCAATTCCTCATACTTTACCATGGTGGCCAAAGATGAGGACGGAAAAAATATACCCGTTCCGGGCCTTATCATCACGGATAAACAAGGCATGCGCCGTTTTGCACGTAGTAAGGAGCGGAAGCTATCCGCTATGGACCGGGATTCCAAATATGAATCCTCAAATTTCAAAGTAAACGAGTTTGTGGAGTTTTTAGACGGGGAAAATATGCAACTGGATTTGGATTAATCCATTCCGAAAAGCCTTACTCTAGTCCTGCGGCCGCATCCTCGTCCAAGAACCATGTCAGTTTACCCTGGCTGGGTTGCACCAAAGCCGCTGGAAATCGTTTATACCCTTCTTCTTTGCCTAAAATGGTTTTTACCTTTTCTTTTTTGGAGCTTCCCGTGACCAAGAATATTACTTCTTTGGCACTATTGATAACCGTACCGTTTATGGATACCCGCTTTTGACCGGATTCTGGTTGGGTAGCGATTACGCAATGGTCCGCTGCATCCCATAAATCAATTTCATGTGGAAAAATGGAAGCGGTATGCCCGTCGTCCCCCATGCCTAAAATCACCAAATCAAACTGCGGAATGCCTTCTACCCTATCCAAATTTATCTCCAAAAGATTGGCATAACGCATGGCTTCAGCCCTTGGATCGTTTTCCCCTAACACCCGATGGATGTTTTCCTTGGGTACTGCGATTCTAGAAAACAAATGGTCTACGGTCATTTTATAGTTGCTTTGGTCGTCGGATGGTGGCACACAGCGCTCATCACCCCAATAAAAATGGATATTGGACCACTCTATTTTATCGCCATATTCAGCGGCCAAAACATCAAAAATAAGTTTTGGGGTACTCCCTCCGGAAAGGGCGACATGAAAATTATCCTTGTTCGCAACGGCTTTTGCTAAATAGGCCGAAAAGGCCTCCGCAACCGCTACTTTATCTTTATATCGTTGTATTTCCATGATTCAAGTTCAAAAATTAAAATCAAGTTAAAGAGTTAATAAGATTAAAAAAAGTTTTGAATCGTTGAGAATCAGTCTCTTCCAACAACCAACAACGAAAAACCATTAACCAACAACTGACAACCCTCTTAGCAAATCACACAATAGCCCGGGTCATCGGCCAAGTTGGAACCGGGATTTCGCCAATGGCCAATTCCTTCTATCAGTTCGTCCGCATTTTCGGGGCCCCATACGCCGGCGGCATAGCCATACATGCGCACGTCCTCGCCTTTCTCCCAATAGTTTAGAATAGGATCTACAAACTCCCAAGCCGCCTCTACTTCATCCGCCCTGGCATATAGGGTAGCATCGCCCTGCATGGCGTCTAACAAGAGTCGTTCGTAAGCCTCCATCACGTGTGTCTGGGCCAAACTGGAATAGTAAAAATCCAGATTCGCACGCTCCACCTTAAATCCTTGTCCCGGAACTTTCACCCCAAATTTCATGAGAATACCTTCATCCGGTTGAATTCTGATAACCAGTTTATTGTCTTTGTTACTTAAACCGGAATCTTTAAATATCTGATGGTGGGGTGTTTTAAAATGAATGACCACCTCGGTGACTTTTGTGGGCATGCGTTTGGCGGTGCGCACATAAAACGGCACGTCTTTCCAACGCCAATTGTCTACAAAAAACTTGATGGCGGCATAGGTTTCCGTAGTGGAATTTGGGTCCACCCCTTCTTCCTCCCGATAGCCTTTTACTTTTTCGCCGTTGATCTCAGAAGCTACATATTGCCCACGGATGGTATGATCATAAATGGTTTGGTCGTCCTGCATAATCCGCAGGGATTTCAGGGCCTTTACCTTTTCGTTCCTAATTTCTTCGGGCTCGTCCCCAATAGGGGGTTCCATGACCACTAAGGAAACGATTTGTAGCAAATGGTTTTGGAACATATCGCGCAGCGCACCGGATTTATCATAATACCCACCGCGCTTTTCCACGCCAACACTTTCGGCATTGGTAATTTCTATATGGTTGATGTAATTGCGGTTCCAAAGCGGTTCAAAAATACTATTCGCAAAACGGGTAACCAGCAAATTCTGCACGGTTTCCTTGCCCAAATAATGGTCTATCCTATAAATCTGTGGCTCCGTAAAATGTTGTTGCAGCCCATGGTTCAACTTTTTAGCGGTATCCAGGCTATACCCAAACGGTTTCTCCACGATCAAGCGTTTCCAGCCGTTGTTTTGGGTATTCAATCCGGCATCGGCCAGATTTTTAGCAATGGTTTCGTACAAGGTAGGCGGAGTGGAAAGGTAATACATAATGTTCCCCTCCGTGTGGTACTTGGCGTTCAAGTCCTCTACCCGTTTTCGAAGTCGCCCATAGTCCGTATCATAGTCTTCACCCAAATCCTCATAAAAAAATCGATTGGCAAATTGAGCAATATAACTGTCTTTTAAATCCTCTAAACGTTCCTTGAGGTATTTGCTTTCCAGGACGACCTTCCTCCTAAAATCCTTGTCCGTCATATCGCTCCTGCTGGCGCCGAGCACCACAAAATTTTCGGGCAATTGCTTGGCAATAAAAAGGTTGAATAATGCCGGCACCAGTTTGCGCGCCGTAAGATCGCCGGAGGCCCCAAATATCACAAGCATTTGGTTTTCTGTTTTCTTCATTGAAAAGAGGTGTCTTTTGTTTGAGAGTAACGAATATAACGTTTATTTTAGGTTCGTCTAAGCTTAAAATACGCTTAACAAAAAGCTTCAAGGAAAGCCTAGGAGCATCTAAAATCTCGATTATCGAGTAAACCCTTAATAATAAGCGATACATGGCAAATACATATGATTTTGGATTGGTAGGATTGGGCGTTATGGGACGCAATTTTATATTGAATGTCGTGGACAACGGTTTTACCGCCTTTGGAAACGATTTGGATGCTGAAAAAGTGGCTGCCCTTATCAGTGAAGGTGGGGATACCGAAAAAGTAAACGCGAGCACTGATGCCAAAACCTTTGTTGAAGCGTTAAGTGCACCACGGAAGATTATGCTGCTCGTCCCTGCCGGCAAAATTGTGGATGCCGTAATTGAAAGTTTGTTACCCCTTTTGGATAAAGGCGATATCATCATTGATGGTGGCAACTCTTTTTATACCGATACGGATCGCAGGGAAGCTTATCTAAAGGGTAAAGGAATCAACTTCTTTGGCGCTGGGGTCTCCGGTGGGGCCAAGGGTGCCCGCAGGGGACCAAGCATCATGCCGGGTGGGTCCCGTGAGGCCTATCAGCATGTAAAACCCATTTTTGAAGCGGTATCCGCCAAATACAATGGCGAACCTTGTGTAACCTATCTGGGTCCAAAATCAGCGGGCAATTATGTAAAGATGGTCCACAACGGCATTGAATATGGGATGATGCAGCTGACCTCGGAAATTTATGATATCCTGAAAAAAGCGGGGGGTCTATCCAACGAAGAGTTACACCAAGCCTTTACAACATGGAACGCAGGGCGATTGCAATCGTTTTTGGTAGAAATTACAGCTGCGATTTTGGCCCAAAAAGATGATTTAACGGATGGCGATTTGGTCGATATGATATTGGACAAAGCCAAACAAAAAGGGACCGGTAAATGGACCTCACAAAATGCGATGGATTTGGGGATCCCCGTTCCTACCATAGATATTGCCGTAAGCATGCGTGAGATTTCCGCCTTAAAGGAAGAACGTGTAAAAGCGGACGAATTATACGATAGACCTATCCCAGAAGTACTGGATAAAAGCACTTTGGTCAACGATGCGGAACAGGCACTCTTTTTTGCTTTTATTATGGCCTATACGCAGGGAATGCATCAATTGGCAGATGCCAGCAAGGAATATGGATACGAATTGGATTTGGGCGAAATTGCCAAGATATGGCGCGCGGGATGCATCATAAGGGCTGCACTTTTAGCCGATATTACGGAAGCTTTTCAAACGGATAAGAATTTGCCTAATCTACTGCTTTCACCCAGCTTTGTGGGCAAAGTGCAATCCACCGTTGCTGCTGCTCGAAAGTTGGTTTCTTATGGTGCCACCAATGGAATTCCGTTACCCGGACTTTCAAATTCGCTGACCTATTTTGATGCCTATACCTCGGAACGCTTACCCTTGAACGTTATCCAAGGGCAGCGCGATTATTTTGGTTCGCATACCTACGAACGTACGGACCGGGAAGGCATTTTTCATACGGA
>CALEYA010000145.1 GCA_937926215.1 uncultured Croceitalea sp.
AATGTCAGTAATTTTGTTGAGATGACGTCAACCTCCCAAGAGGACTATGCCATGGTAGTCATTGAATTTGACGAAGGCATTACGGTTGAAAATGCAAAACAAGAAGTAAAGGATGAGGTAGACGCCGAAAAGGCCAGTGAAGATTGGCCGGTTTTTAACGGGGCCAAAGTAGAACCTACGGTATTCGACCTTAACTTGGCCGAATCCTTTCCTATTCTAAACGTAAATATTACCGGGGATTATCCGGTAGAGAAACTCAAGGAGTATGCGGAATATCTTGAGGACGAGATTGAAAACCTCGAAGAAATAAAGCAAGTCGATATCCGTGGTGCCCAGGACAAAGAAGTTGAAGTTGCCGTGGACATCAATAAAATGATGGCCGCCAAAGTCAACTTTGACAACATTCTACAGGCAATAGGCAACGGGAACATGACCATGTCCGCAGGAAATTTGATCACCAGTGGCCAGCGCCGTACCATACGTATTACCGGGGAAATAGAACAGCCTAATGAACTGAACGAATTTGTAGTAAAGTCAGAAAACGGGGCAGTTTACCTTAGGGATATTGCCAAGGTTACTTTTGCAGAAGAAGACAAGACTACTTATGCCCGTGAAATGGGGGAAAGTGTAGTCATGTTGGACATTAAAAAGCGCTCCGGTAAGAACGAAGTACAGGCTACGGAGAAAATACGGGCAATTGTAGCAAAAGCCCAAAAGGACTTTTTGCCGGAGGATTTGGACGTTAGTTTTGCCAACGATAGTAGCAGTACCACCCTTAACCAAGTAGATGATTTGGTCAACAATATCATCTTTGGGATTATTCTTGTGGTGGCCGTACTCATGTTCTTTTTAGGATTTAGAAACGCCTTGTTCGTTGGTTTTGCGATCCCGATGTCCATGTTTATGTCGTTTATGATCCTTTCAGCACTGGGATACACGCTAAATACAATGATTCTTTTTGGGCTCATCATGGGCTTGGGTATGTTAGTGGATAATGGCGTTGTGGTCGTTGAAAACGTGTATCGCCTTATGGAACAAGAAGGCATGTCCAGAAAAGAAGCGGCTAAAAAAGGTATTGGCGAAATTGCTATTCCCATCATTATTTCAACGGCAACAACGGTAGCGGCCTTTGTGCCATTAGGCATGTGGCCCGGTATTATGGGGGAATTCATGATTTTCTTCCCTATCACCCTTTCCGTAGTGTTGGGGTCATCGCTATTCGTAGCTATTTTTATGAACTCCATGTTGGTTTCCCAATTTATGGAGATCGGGGAAAAAGAACTTTCAGTAAAACAATTGGTACGCATAAGTGCCCTGCTAGGTGGGTTTGGGCTATTCATCATTATCGTGGGCGGTCCAATGCGTGGTCTAGGTTCTTTAATGATTGTCATTGCAGTGTTCTTTTGGGTGTATAAATACTTTTTAAAGCGATGGGCACTTCGTTTCCAGAAAAACGGCCTCGTCCGTTTGGAAAACTGGTATGAACGACGTTTGGCCCATGCGCTCAGAGGTAAAAATGTGTATTGGTATTTTGGGGTAACAATGCTATTGTTGGTCGCAGCCTTTATGGCGTTCGGAACCTCGGTAGGTAGCGAACGCACAAAAATTGAATTCTTCCCGGACAATACCCCAAAAGAAATCTATGTCTATATCGAATACCCACAAGGCACGGATATTGATAAAACGGATGTCCTTACAAAAGACATTGAAAAAAGGGTATATGAAATTGCAAAGGATGGACAATATTACTCCAACGGTGAAAATCTGTTGGTAGATACCGGGGTTTCGCAAGTAGGTAAAGGGGCCGAAAACCCATTTACCGAGGCAGGTTCTGCTGCAGAAATGCCGCACAGGGGCAAAATAACACTCTCTATGCAAGAATTCCGGTTTAGAGAGGGATTGAATACTGAAGAGTTGCGTTTGCGGATACAGAATGCGTTATCCGATGTTTACCCGGGGGTAACCATCTCCGTAGAAAAAGATGCCGTTGGTCCACCGGCCGGGTATCCCGTAAATGTTGAATTGATCGGCAAAAATTACGATACCTTAATTAATGTGGCAGAACGCATGCGCAATTACATCAATACCAAAAGCATTGATGGTATGGAAGGCCTTAAGGTCGATGTCAATAAAAGCAGTCCGGGCATGCAAGTGACCGTAGATCGACGAAAAGCCGGGGAATTGGGTGTATCCGTGGGCCAAGTAGGACAACAGTTGCGGAGGTCCATTTTTGGAAACAAGGCCGGGGTGTTCAAAAAAGATGGAGAGGATTATGACATTAACGTGCGTTTTAATGAAAACCTAAGGTACAATACCAGTGCGCTGTTCAATCAGAATATCATCTTTAGGGACCAAGCTACGGGGCAAATCAAGGAGATCCCTATTTCCGCGGTAGCAAGTCGTAAAAACACCTCTTCTTTTAATGCGATAAAACATACCAATGGCGAACGCGTAGTAACGGTATACTCTGCGTTAAAACCTGGTGGCAATGCCAACATTATTGTGGCCCAAATAAAAAAGGAGATGGAAAATTTCAAAGGGATGCCGGCCGGGGTTAAGATTGACTATACCGGGGAACTGGAAGAGCAAGCCAAACAGCAGGCGTTCTTAGGTGGTGCGTTCCTATCCGGATTAGGATTGATCATGTTGATCTTGATATTCCAATTTGGCGGAATTTCCAAACCTGCCATTATCATGATAGCCATCTTCTTGAGTTTTATTGGGGTTTTTGGCGGATTGGTAGCCACAGGTTGGCCTTTTGTGATTATGATGACCATGATGGGGATTATTGCTTTGGCGGGTATCGTTGTAAACAATGGGGTAGTCCTGCTGGATTATACCCAAATTCTCATCGACCGTAAAAAACTAAGCTTAGAAATGTCCGATGACGATTTATTGAACCGGGAACAAGTGACCGAAGCGATCATACGCGGTGGTAAAGCCAGGCTTAGACCGGTAATTTTAACGGCAATCACTACGGTTCTTGGTCTAATCCCATTGGCAACAGGGCTTAACATTAACTTTATTACGCTCTTTGGAAGATTGGACCCCCAAGTATATGTGGGTGGGGACAACGTTATTTTTTGGGGACCTTTGGCTTGGACGGTTATTTTTGGCCTTATTGTAGCCACCTTCCTTACCTTGATCATTGTACCGGTGCTGTTCAATATCGTGTACCGATTGAAAATACGGATGCAGGGAAAAAGCAATAACGGAAATCAAGAAGGAAATACGGCAAGCATTGACATTGCTGCGTAGTAGTTAAATAACGTGAGTTTGATATAGGTTTTTCGTAACAATACGATTTGATTTATGTTAGCTGATATAATTTGTCTGGTCGACCCTTTCGGCTGAGCTCAAGATAAACTAAAGTCGAGACCTCATTGAAACGGACGTTTTTATAATTTCTCGCCTGTCCGGCAGGCAGGCAGGCGAAACCTAATTAGAAGTTACACTTTTGAAGTCTTCTCGACTCCCTGCCCGTCCGGCAGGCGGGCACTCGAAGTGACTTTCCCAACATATATTGGCCTTTTCGCTAAAACGCTATAAATCCTATATCGAACACCCGTTAAGGTAGTAAAAAAGAAAAAGCCCCGTCCATTGCTGGACGGGGCTTTTTAGCTAGTGCAGAAGCACTTATTTGTTTACGGACACAACCTCAGATTGGTTCCATCTTTTTACGTTGGCAATACGGTTATTCTCAAAATCCACTTCTTTTAAGATATCCCCGTTCCAGAACAACCACTTTCCGGATCGTTTCCCGTAGTTGTATTTTCCTGTTGCTATTTTTTTACCTTCTGCACTGTACATATACCATTGTCCGTGCAATTTTCCTTTCATAAGATATCCGGTTTGTGCTATTTCACCGTTGTCATGAAAATAGGTAGCCTTAACTACATCTCCTTCTTTTTCAAATTTGGGCTTGATATCCTGCGCCATAGCGGACATAGAAAACAAGATCGTTAAAATAAAAATATATCTTTTCATACCAGTAGGCTTTAAATTCATCATTCCTTTACATTAACGATACAAAGATAGTATTTATTTTACTTTAAAAACATATTTAAGTAACATTTGCGTAACATTAAATTTACATTAATTTCGTTAAATGTTGATTATCAATAATTTACCTCCATACATTACTTCAAAATTTTATGCGAATGCACATTAAAAACCGATAAACGGTACGCTTTAAAAATGAAAAAACCCTCTTAAAAGAGGGTTTTCATTAACAAAATCAAGTTATAATTAGAGCAATCTATTGTCCTTCATTTTCCGAAAGCGGAATAGGAAGCACGTTGAAAACTTGATCCCCAGCCCTATCAATGGGCAAGCCGTTGGAAAGACCATATCTTCTAAGATCGAACATCCTATGGTTTTCTGCCCACAAAGAGTATCTTCTTTGATTTAGCAATTCGGTCGTCAATGCATCTGCAGTCTGCATCCCTGAATAGTCTGGCAGGGACGCCGAACTTCGAATAACATTTAAAGCGGATTCCGCATCGGTAAGATTCCCCGATAAAATGTTGGCTTCTGCATATAACAATATCAGCTCCTCATTACGCATTAAATCAATTGGAGAAATGTTAGACACATAGAGTCTCGTTTCGTGGGTTCCGTTTAAGTTGTCTTGAGCTGTAGGGTTAGGCCTTACAGCAGCTTTAGCCATTACTCTACTATCCCCCGGTTCAGCTTCATTAATCCATGAATTATGCACTATGATTTGATCAGCGTTATTCGCTTCATCAGCACTAACCGAAGCAATCTTAAACAAGTCATTGGTGATATCCCCGGCCCCAAGACTAAATACATGTTTTGGACCTACGGTCAAATCTCCATTCAAATTAAAGTATGAGGCTCCCAATGCGGTTAAAGCACCACTACCATCGCCAGCATATACTGCCGCTAAGGCTTCCACAGCTCTATTGAATTGCAAAAAAGTACTTGGAGTGTCGAAACCATCGAAGCCACCTAAAGAAAATGCAAACTCGCTTCCGGCTGCATTTAAATCGCTAACAGCGGTATTCAACAGTGCTCTAATTTCGGTTAACACTGCAGTAAACTCTAAAATAGGCCCAAGGTTATCAGGATCCGCAACATCTACCCTAGCTCTATTGTACGACCTAAGAACTTCTATGAGTTCATAAGCGATAATAGTATTGGCAAAACCTCTATAACCTGCTTTTTGAACGTCTGTTACGGAAGCGGTATTTTCCAATGATTGTAAAAGGATATTTGCATTCTTTATAGATCGATACCTTCCACCCCAAGGAGCAGTAGAATAAAAGGAATTGTTGTCCAATGATGAGCCATTGGCACCCAAAAGATCTCCAGTATTCCGTGGATCAGCATCAAACAAGTACAATTCCCTGGCCATGGTTCCAGACCCGGTAGTTTGGATTGCGATACCATTACGCATTGCAGATTCTACCCCTACTACCAAATTATTCAATTGGTTCTGCGAAGCATCCGTCAAAACTCCTGCCAGACTAGGTCGGTTTGGGTCAACTTGTTCATCGAAAGAACAAGACGTGATTAAAAACATTGAAGCACAAAGCATAAATGCAAAACCACTAAAACGATATTTTGAAAGTATTTTCATTGCTTTTTTTTTAGAAGTTAACATTTAGATGGAAGTAAAATTGCTTGTTGCTAGGGAATGGGGTTACTTCAATACCTGAAGAAAGCCCCGCACCACCATTAACAGATACTTCCGGATCATAACTGGAGTAATCCGTAATAGTGAAGATATTCCTGCCTGACACACCAATTTTTACATTAGACAACACATCCCCAAAAATCTTACGTGCAGCATCGGGCAACGTATAATAAATCGCGGCCTCCCGGAGTCTTACGTAACCCGCAGGTTCAATAAATCGTTCTGCCACAAACCCTAATGTTGTTCTTTGCTGTCCAGCAGCTGTCTCCAAATCAGGGGTCGTACCCCCTAAATCCGTTAACAGTTTAGAGAGATTGATATTCTCCCCGCCTGCTTTCCAATGTAATAAGAAAGAAACGTCCCAATTTTTTGCAATATTAAAACTGTTGTTGAACGCTATCTGGAAATCTGGTTCCACATTACCTATTTGTGTGGGCACTCCATTAACGTTACCGGCTAATTGGGTAACGGGCTGTCCTTCCTCGATAAAGAACGTTCCAAGTCCTAAACCAAATCCTGCCCCTGGTTGAGGGAAAGCGGGAACATCCAAACGAGTAACTTCCGAGCGGTTAAACCAAAAATTAACATTAGAATCCCATCTGAAATTTTCATTACTAACAGGGAAAATATTAATCCCAACTTCAAGACCTTGATTTCGTAAATCCGCTAAGTTGGTGGTTTCGGAACCAAAACCAGAGGAAGATGGTAATGCCCTGCTTAACAGAAGGTCTTTAACCTGTCTATTATAATAACTTACCTCTAGGTTCAGTTTATTGAAAAGACCGGCGTCAAAACCAACCTCAAATTCCTGGGATGTTTCCGGAATAACGTTGGCATCACCCCTCAATGCGTTTATGGAAGAACCTCCGTTACCTCCTATGGAAACTTGGTTCAATCCGGTAAATGCAGAACCAAAGGATGCGGAAGAACCTGTCTCTCCATAAGCAGCTCGTAATTTAAGCGTATTTAAAAAGCTAGAGTTCCACTCTCCAAAATTATGCAGATTTGCAGCAACTGATGCTTTAGGAAAACCAAAAAACTCGTTGGGATCACCGTTTAAGGTAGACTTATCCAAACGATAGCCCAAAGTACCTATCAACATATCCTTGTAGTTACCTTCAATCTGACCAAAGAAACCAAATTCCCTGACCCTTGACTCTTGTTGGGTTATTGCTTGTGCGGACCCCTGGGACAAACTCCGTTGGTTTGGAATCAGTTGGGTTGCTTGACTCAATATCAAATCAACTTGTTGCTCCAAATAGGTCCATCCCGCCTGTGTGGTCAACGCGAGGTCGCCTCCAGCGGCATCCTTGTTCCAAATAGCAATTGCCTGGTAGTTATAATTAATGAAATTGTTTCGTCCAGCTGCTATGAATCCGTTTTGGTTGCCTCGCTGTGCTTGATGTATTTCCGGAACAAAAACATCGGTTTCATTTGCCAAGAAATCGACACCTCCATTAAACACAAAGCGTAAGCGGTCCGTATCGGTATTCAAAATATTGGTAGTCAATTTAAATCCTTGGATAAACCTATTATTGGTGTCTGTATTACTAGCCAAATCCCTAACCAAAAGTGGGTTTCCAGGGTAATTAGGATTGTCTGGATAATTGCCATTGGCATCAGGAAAGAGATTTATCCATGGACGGGTGAACGCAAGGGTATATCCAAAACTCAGACCCCCTTCGTTTTCATTTCCTGTAAAACTCCTGCTCGCACTACTTTGCACATAGTTTACAGAAGCCGAAAAATCAAAAGTCTTTGAAATCCGATGATCTATATTAGCACGTAGTGAGAAACGTTCAAAACCGGTATTTTGGATAATACCATCTTCATCCCTGTATGAGGCACCGACATAAAACTTCGTTTTTTCATTACCTCCACTGGCACTAATTTTCGATTCAGAAATAAACCCTGTTTCACCATAAATCTCATCCTCATAATCGATAAGGCCACCATTTGCAATGGCTTGATTGAATAAAGCTAGCTCGTCTGTGCCAAAAGCTGCCTCAACGCTAGCAGCAGTCCAAGGTCTCAAACCCAGTCTTCGTATAATTGTGTTAAAGCCTGTATCCTGACTAAATCTAATGTTTGTTTTGCCTTCTTTACCACGCTTTGTTGTAATGATGACTACCCCGGCATTTGCACGTGTTCCATAGATAGCTGCCGCGGAAGCACCTTTTAATACTTCAATGGTTTCAATATCATTGGGGTCTATGTCTGCAATCCTATTACCGGAGTTTTCCTCATTGCCTCGGTTGGCACCAGAGGCAAATCGCAATCCAGAAGGGATTTCCGCATTGTTTAGATAAACCCCATCTACAATGTATAACGGCTGGTTATTTCCATTTATAGAAGAAATTCCCCTTAGTCTAAGAGCAACTCCACCACCTGGCGCCCCTGATGAAGATGTAATGTTAACACCGGTTAATTTTCCATACAATGCGCCATCCAAGGTTGCTTGGGCGGTTGTGCCTACCAGTTCTTCGGAAGATACCGTAGCTACGGCATTGGCAAGATTACTCCTTTTTATAGAGGTTCCTAAACCTGTAACTACCACTTCTTCCAAACCTGTGGCAGATTCTTCCAAGGAAACCTCAATTGTAGACGCTCCGGAAACCTCAATCTCCTTTGTAGCATACCCTAAAGAAGAAAATTGTAACGTAGCCGGAAAACTGGAAACCGTTATGGAATAGTTTCCATCAAAATCTGTGGACACCCCATTTGAGGTTCCCTTAACAACCACGGTCGCGCCCGGTAAAGGCAGGTTGTTAGCATCAGTAACCACACCGGTAACCGTTCCTTGTGCAAATGCCATCATTGGCAACACAAAAAATAGCACGGCGAAAGCCACTTTACGTAAAGTTCGATTCATGTTCATATGTATTTAAATTAGCTATTTAGAAATCCCAATGTAACGATGTTTTAACAAACTTTAAAGTTTTTTAAGGAATTTTTTGTAAGAATACGAGCGTAGCTAAAAAGTTCTAAACTAATTGCGAATCCTTTAGAAACTTTACGGATATAGCTACCTTTGTCCCTTCCAAAAAAAGGATTATGTACAGGAGCAATACTTGTGGTGAATTAAATGCAAAACATACAGGAACGGAAGTAACCTTAAGTGGTTGGGTGCACAAACAGCGGGACAAAGGTTTTGTCGTTTGGGTGGATCTAAGGGATCGCTATGGAATTACACAATTGGTTTTTGATGAGGAGCGTACAACAGCTGACCTTTTGGAAGCTGCCAGAAAATTGGGCAGGGAAACCGTAATACAGGTAAAAGGTACCGTTATTGAACGTGCCTCCAAAAATCCTAATATCCCTACCGGGGACATTGAGGTTTTGGTGACCGAACTCCAGATTTTGAACGAATCCATTGTACCTCCTTTTACCATAGAAGACGAAACGGACGGCGGCGAGGATCTACGCATGAAATACCGCTATCTGGATATCAGACGGAATCCTGTAAAAGAAAACTTGCTATTTAGGCATAAGGTTTCCATGGAAGTACGCAAGTATCTTTCCGATCAAGGTTTTATTGACGTAGAGACGCCCTATCTTATTAAATCCACACCGGAGGGTGCCCGGGATTTCTTGGTGCCCAGCAGAATGAACGAAGGTCAGTTTTACGCCTTACCACAATCGCCACAAACCTTTAAACAGCTTTTGATGGTAGGTGGTATGGACAAGTACTTTCAATTGGTGAAGTGTTTTAGGGATGAAGATTTACGGGCGGACAGACAACCGGAGTTCACACAAATCGATTGTGAAATGGCTTTTGTGGAACAGGAGGACATTTTAAATACGTTTGAAGGGTTGACCAAACACCTCCTCCAAGAAATCAAGGGCGTTGCCATTCAAGACTTCCCCAGAATGACCTTTGACGATGCCATGAAACGCTATGGCAACGATAAGCCCGACATCCGTTTTGGAATGGAATTTGGGGAGCTGAATGCAGTGACACAGCATAAAGATTTTAATGTATTTAATTCGGCGGAACTGGTAGTGGGCATCGCCGTGCCCGGAGGAAATTCCTATACCCGAAAAGAAATTGACAAACTTACCGATTGGGTAAAACGACCACAAGTAGGTGCCTTGGGCATGGTCTACTGCCGTTGCAATGCCGATGGTAGCTTTAAGTCTTCCGTGGATAAGTTTTATGACCAAGAAGATTTAGCCAAATGGGCAACCGCAACAAACGCAAAGCCTGGCGACCTCATCTGCGTACTTTCTGGCGATACCAATAAAGTACGATCCCAAATGAGTGCCTTGCGTATGGAACTGGCAGAGAGGCTTGGCCTTCGAAAACCGGAGGAGTTTGCCCCTTTATGGGTGATTGACTTTCCTCTATTGGAATTGGACGAGGAAACAGGCAACTACCACGCCATGCACCACCCTTTTACCTCCCCAAAACCTGGGCAATTGGAGTTATTGGATTCCGATCCGGGAGCGGTAAAGGCCAACGCCTACGATTTGGTACTTAACGGTAACGAAATCGGTGGGGGTTCCATTCGTATCCACGACAAGAAAACCCAAGCCATTATGTTTAAACACCTTGGTTTTACGGAGGAGGAGGCCAAAGCCCAATTTGGATTTTTAATGGATGCTTTTCAATATGGCGCACCGCCACATGGGGGTATTGCATTTGGACTGGATCGTTTGGTTTCTATTTTAGGGGGACAGGAAACCATACGCGACTTTATTGCATTTCCTAAAAACAACAGTGGTCGGGATGTGATGATCGATGCCCCAGCAACCATTGATGATGCGCAGTTAAAGGAATTGCACTTAAAGTTGGATTTGGAGTAGGTACAGATTTAAGAAACTAGACCGCTTCGCTTTTAGATACAAGAATAGTGTCTTTGGTTTCTGTGGGGCCTCTTGCTTTGTTTTAGGAACTGAAATTATTGGTTTACCTTTAATTGACCGATATCCATAAATGTCCTACGACACCAAAAGTTTACTTAAGAAGGTTTTAAAATGGCGATATAAGCATATCTCCAACAAGACTTTTATACATCTGCTCAGTGTTTTGATCGGACTCCTTGCCGGACTTGCTGCGGTGACCCTAAAAAATCTCACTTATTTTATAGAAGCGCTGTTGGAGAAGGGTATCATCTTTTCTGAAAACCAGCTGTATTTTGTGCTTCCGGTCATTGGGTTGACCTTGGTATATCTCTATGTCAAATTTGTGCACAAACACCCTTTGGGGCATGCGGTTTCCTCCATTTTGTATGCGCTATCGAAAAAAAAAGGATTACTTCGCCTAAAAAACATATACACTCCTTTGATTGCCGCTCCGCTTACCGTAGGTTTTGGAGGTTCGGTAGGATTGTTGGGACCTGCAGTGGAATCCGGAGCCGCTATTAGCTCCAATTTGGGCAGGTGGCTCCATATCGATGTAAAGACCAGGTCTTTGCTTATTGCCTGCGCTTCGGCCGGGGCCATGGCTTCTATCTTTCAATCACCCATTGCAGCCATAGTATTTGCGGTAGAGGTATTTAGTATCGACTTTACCATGCTGTCCGTTCTTCCATTATTACTGGCCTCCATTTCCGGAGTACTGACCTCCTACTTTTTTTTGGGGAACGAGGTACTTTTTAAATTCTCCCTTAGCTCCGGTTTTGAACTTAAGGACGTGCTGTTCTATGTTGTTTTAGGGGTAGGAACCGCAGTAGCATCTATTTACTTTACCAAAATGTATTTTTGGATCCTTAAAATGTTCCGTCGTTTTAAAAGTCCAAAATACAAATTATTGGTAGGCGGGATTGCCATTGGGGTGATGCTCTATTTTATTCCCCCACTTTATGGGGAAGGTTTTGGGTTTATCAATAAACTGTTGGATGGGGAACACCTTAGTGCATTGGGCAGTACTCCTTTTGACACCTATTTGGATAACGTTTGGGTAGTCATCGCCCTGTTGTTCGGTATTACCATTTTTAAGGCCATTGCCATGACCACCACCTTTGCCGCGGGAGGTGCCGGCGGAATCTTTATCCCCACTATGGTTATGGGCAGTGCCCTGGGCAATGTAATGGCCAAGGTCATTAATGCTTTGGGGTTCGGATTTCAAGTTTCGGAAAGTAATTTCACACTTATCGGCATGGCAGGCCTTATTGCCGGGGTCATCCATGCGCCCCTAACGGCCATTTTCCTTATTGCCGAAATTACTGGGGGCTATGAACTGTTCGTACCTTTGATGATTACGGCATCCATTTCTTATTTAATCACCAAAAACGCTTTGGATTATACCATTTATACCAAGGAATTGGCACAAAAAGACGCCCTACTCACCCATAACAAAGATCAAGCGGTACTCACTTTGATGCAGTTGGATGATGTGATAGAGCAAAACTTTAAGGCTGTCCAACCCAACATGACCCTTGGTGCCATGCTGTTAAAATCCGTATCAAAATCCAACCGTAATATTTTTCCCGTGCTTGATGAAGATGGGGTAATGGTAGGTATTGTGTTGCTGGACGATATACGGGAGTTTATGTTTGACACCACCCGCTACGAGACCCTTTTTGTCAAAGACCTAATGCATGCCGCCCCGGAATATATCTTTTATGAATCTGATTCCATGAAACAGGTGATGCAAAAATTTCAAGATAGTGGTGCTTGGAATTTGCCGGTAATCAGCAACGGAAAATACAAAGGCTTTATCTCCAAGTCCAAATTATTAACGGCCTATAGAAGGCAACTCATTAACTATTCCCCTTGATTATGAAACTAAAACATATTATCGTGCTGATCGTACTGGCTTCCTTTGTTTCCATCACCTATGGTTTCAATATAAAAGCGGACAATGAAGCTCTGGCCAGTAAATATATCGGCTTTGGCACCTTGGCCTTATTCTTTGTTGCCATGCCCCTGTTTCTGTATAAGGAGAGTAAGGGGAAAAAAATGAAAGACTATATGCTCACCAAGGAAAATGTGGAAAAAATGCAAAACAAAGACCGGAAAAAGTCCAATTAGATCCTTGCAAAGTTCAAAGTGTTTGGAAAATTGTG
>CALEYA010000146.1 GCA_937926215.1 uncultured Croceitalea sp.
TTTGTAATCTGGCATAGCGCTGCGATGGTGTAGCATTTCCCTTGTCGCGGGAACCGAGGTACGAGGTGGAGCGATTAGGGTCGCCATAGGCGAATGCTACACCATCACATAAATAACATGGTATTTATGCTGGTTAAAACTAAAGTACTGATTATTTGTCAATACCTAAAAAATAAGGTGCTTACCGTGATATCTACATCATGCATTTTGTATAACAAAATGGTATATTTGTTTAAAGTGTTATACAAAATGCCTGTATGAATTTTTGGTAAAACCGGCAGAGTACATCATATACGTACTAAAGGCATATTTGGCAACATCTATCTTGTATAAGGACATTTACCTACAAACAAAAAGTTGCTTTTCAGAGGTTTCAGTAAATGGCTCCTCGGAAAAACCACCAAACTTATGGAGCACGGTAAAACCGTTCCATTCGAGGTAGGTATCCAGCTCTTGGGGATAAAATAGTCGCATATCCACATTTTGGACGGAGTCAAATTTTCCGTCTATAAAATAATGCCATGTGATACGGTTGATTTGGCTGTCACTTTCATAGTGCATATTTTCCTCCACAACAATTTCCCGGCCATCCTCGGTGGTGTAAGCGGCAATTTGCTTCTTTTGGTGTTCGCTATCCACTAAGAAACGCAGATTGGGATTAAAGCAATCGAACAAAAACAACCCATCTTCTTTGAGGTGCTTTTTAACCGCCTGGAGCGTTTTAAACAAATCGTCATTGGTGTACAAATGATGTATGGAGTTAAAAGGAATAAAAATAAGGTCATAGGTGTCCGGCAGATCCAAAGTCCGCATATCCGCTTCAATAAACGTAATGTCCAGTCCTTCTTTGGCAGCTTTTGCCTTGGCATGTTCCAGCATGGACGGGGTGTAATCTACCCCGCTAATGGCGTATCCCGCTTTTGCCAATGGTATGGTAAGCCTACCGGTGCCACAACAAAGCTCAAGGATACGGGTATCCTTCTTTTTTGGCATCCATTTTTGGTAAAATTCCAAGTCCCCTAAATCGGTATTCATGCCATCATAAATAGCCCCGTCATATATTAAATTGCCAACCGTGTAATTTTCGCCCACTTTGTCCTTTTTAGATTTATTTCGTTTACCAAGGTGCTTATACCGAATATGGAAAAGTAGTAAAATCTATCGACTATAATACTGCGCTACTCCTGAATGAATAACAATACCAAACCATTGGGTTCTACGACCGAAAAGCTCCGATGACCCCAAGGTTGGTTTACGATCTCTTGTTTAAACACCAACTTTTTCTCTTTGTATTTTTTGTAACGCTCGTCAATTTGGGGTACATGGACCACCATAAAAGCACCTTGCGGTGCCCTATAATCCAGACCTTCATTTCTTTGTAAGGTGTCATCCGGTAATTTTAGCACTTCAATTAGGCCCAAACCTGCTTGGAAAACCGTGCCTTTGTCATTGTGGTCCCTATCCCAAGAAAAGGCCAGGTCAAATTCCAAGAGGTTCGTGTAAAAAGCGCAAGTTTCTATATAATGCGCTGTAAAATAAGCGAACCGGAATTTTGCCTGTGTTGCCATCATTCCATAGTATTTTAAGACTGTGTTTTCACAATAAATAGACTGTCCGGCAGGGTTTCATTGACTTCAAAATCCGTCCAAAAGACCTCATTGGAAAGTTGCCCATCATAGAACAGTTCTACCCGCCCAGATTGCAGCCAGTCGTAGTCCTCCTTTTTAAAAAACTGGGAGTACTCCCTATGGTGCCAACCCCTAGGAGTTTCAAACGCGACCTTCACGATCCTAAAATCGCCCTTATCAATACCAAAAAAGGTCTCCCCACCATTGGGGTCGGTTACTTTTAGGGTATAAGTAGGACGTTGTTTTACTGTATCGTCCGGCATTAGTTGTAAGGCGTAGCCATCATCCAACGCATGTCTAATGGCACCATACCCAAAATTGGAAGCCCAACGGGCATCCGCTTCGGACTGTTCTTGCTTGCCCCGCAGGTCATAGGTGTTCTGGCCGTCGTAGGAAACGATAAAGACGGGCTGACCCTCATAAAAGGATTCAATACGCACCTTTCCGTTGGCGGTATGGGCGTTGGCCTTTTCGGTCTCAAAAACACGCCACATATGGTGCTTTTCGTGCTTTCTGGCTTTGCCATCCGTATAAAAAACGGCATAGCCTTTTAAGGTTAGGCTTTGTGGGCGTTTCCAAAAATCCCCGCCAGCCGTTGCATGCGCTTTTTGCATAATTTCTTTGGCTGTAGGTATTTCTTCAGGAGCTTCTTGGGTGGCTTTATTTTCTTTGCAGCTGGTAATCAGCATCAAAAGCAATACAAGAGGATATAGTTTTTTCATAGTTTGGTTCAATTACAATTTTCTACTTTTAGGTTAATCGTCGGCCCCTTGTCATGCACCCCAAAAACAGGGCTTCCACTCGCGTCTTTGGCGGTATCCTCTAAAAGCAGCGCATCTTTTCTTAGCATCAGCGTTTCGTTCAAATAGACCTGGGTGGCAAAGCTTTCGGAATAATAGGAACAGGCATTTTCCTTAAGATAGCCGTTATAGGCTTTTCCATCAAACTTCCAAAAAACATCGCAGCCCGGTTTAAGAAAGAAATCTTCTTCCGTTAAGCTCTGAAACACTTCGGGTTTTAGATGACCATCGGTCAATTTTTCAGGGGCTTTGGGAGTGTAGATCCGTAATCGGATGGCCAGTTCCGTTTCATCAATTTCAAAGGCATAGATACGTTGGCGGTAGATATTCTTTAAGTCATAATGTTGGGATTGTTGGGCATATAAGGTTTGCCCCGGAATAAAAGCCAAATCCACTTTGTAAAAGATATGATGGGTCTGTCGATGCCGCTTTTCCTTGGGCAGGTCTGCCTCCGCTTCTTTGTAGACCTGTTCATGGTTGTCATATTCCCCCGGAAACCATTGGAGCAGTTGGACCAAATCTTCTTCTAAACTATTTGACGTGACTTTGGAATCCGCTGTCTGCGCGGATGTGATGTGGAAAACCCCAAAAAGAAGGATTCCATACAGCATCCCCAAAAACCAGCTTGCTTTTTTCATGTCCTAACTTTAAAAAAACTCTTTCTTAGAAAAGGTAAAACCCATGCCTTTTATTTGAAATTATCTTTGATTTCTTTTAATACAGAAGGCAAATTTTCAAAAACCATTTTGTTTTCAAAACGAATTACGGTAAGGCATTGGTTTTCTATGTGTTTGGTTCTTTTTGCATCGTACGCTTCTGCTGTAGCATTCATATGTACTTCACCATCCAATTCGATTACTAATTTTTTAGAAGCACAGTAAAAATCAACAATGTAATGGTCAATACTATGTTGTCTCCTAAATTTTCTCCCACAGCGCTTTTTCCCGCTTAGTTGTTTCCATAAAAAGGCCTCCGCGGGAGTTAGCTTTCTTCGGTTTATCTTGCTATTTGGATGGTCATGTTTTTTTTGATACGTCATTTTTAAAAATACAATTAAAACCTTTTTGGGGAAGGAGCTTGATATATCACTATGCAACCCGCTTTATCTTAGGGATAAAAACAAGGACCACCACAGCGGAAATGATATGCAAAAAGGACACAATGACAAATACGGGCGAGTAGGAGATGGTGTCCACCAGCCAACCGATCAAGGGCGTAAACAACATAGCGCCAAAGCTACCTGCGGAACCGGAGATGCCCCAAACGGAAGCCGCATCCTTTTTTCCAAAGAGGTCAATGGGGAGTGTAAATAAGGCGGCCTGCTTAAATTGCGTAGCAAACAAGGAGAAACTGATAAGGGCTATGGCCCAGTACGGGGAAGCTACATAAAGGCATCCTAAAACGGGGATTACCAAAACCGCTCCCACCCAAATAACGGTCTTCCGGGATTTATCCACGGAATACCCTTTGGTCATCAATTTTCCGCCAGTCCATCCGCCTACAAAACTTCCAATATCTGATAATAAAAAAGGAATCCATGCGAACAAGCCAATTTCTACCAAGCTAAATCCTTTGACATCGGCCAGCCAGGAAGGCAGCCAAAAAACAAAAAAGTAAAAGGCCCCATCGGACACGAATCGGCTTAATGCCAAACCCCAAACTTCCTTGTACTTAAAATAATGCAACCACGGCAGCTTAACGGCATGGGCATCCGCTTCTTGCCCGTCCTGTATCAATTGCAATTCTTCTGTGGTAATCCTAGGGTGTTTGTTGGGTTCATAGTACACCCATCGCCATAAGAACAACCAGAAAAATCCAATGGCACCAGTGACGACAAAGGCCATTTTCCAACCAAAATCAAGAATCAACCATGCCATTAAGGGCGGTGCGATAATAGCGCCCAATCCCGGTCCCATATTCAAGATACCTACCGCTTTGGTACGTTCTTCTTTTGGGAACCATTCTGATATGGCTTTCATGGCGGCCGGATAATTGCCCGCTTCGCCAATACCCAGTAAAAACCTAAAGATACCCAAACTCATCATCCCGGCCCCAAAGGCATGCAGCATGTTGGCTATGGACCACCAAACCACGGCTATGGAGAATCCTTTTTTGGTGCCCATGATATCCACCAATCGGCCAGAAACCATCTGCATAATGGCGTAAGCCAGTAAAAAAGCACTAACGATCCATCCGTATTGTTCGTTGCTCAACCCTAAATCTTTTCGGATTACCGGGGCGGCAACGGACAGGGCTTGCCGATCAATGTAGTTAATGGTAGTGGCCAAGAATATGGTGCCTGCGATCCACCATCGTATATTTTTGGTCTTACCCATGGTATCAGGTTACTGGAGTTGCTTCAGGTTCATCCTCAAATTTGCGGTACTTGCCTAAAAAGAGTAGGGGAAAGGAACCGATCAAGAAAGCAAGCATGGCATAAAACAAGATGGTATCGTAACTCCCGGTTGCCGCAAAGAATTTTCCAAAGACAACAGGACCAAAACCGGCACCGAAAGCAAAGAACCCATACAAAAACCCGTAGATGGCGGCGTAGTTCTTCATCCCAAAATAACGGGAAACCAGATAGGCCATTAAATCATATTCCACACCGGCACCAAAACCTAAGATAAAGACTGCGATCAAGGCATTGGCATAAGTTAGGTCCGTCCCTTGTAACAAATAACAGGATAGGGCCGGAATACTTAAAAGTACAAAAGCTACTGCAGGGGCCCAAAACCGGTCCAAAAGGTAACCTCCCAACAATCTACCGATCAGTACGGCGTAGCCAATGGCACTGGCAAGGACGACCGCGTCCGCCACATCAAACCCTTTGCTGCCCAACATAGGCTCCAAATTGGGAATGGGCCCGCCAATGGCAAAGGAAATAAGGATAAAACAAAAAGCCAACAGCCAAAATTTCCAATCCCTTAAGGCTTGAGCCACTGTTTTTCCAGTCTTTGGTTTCTCTACATGACTGGGAAGTTCCGCACGCAAGCGTGCCACTTTATCCGCCACTTTGGGATCATCGATATCCCTAAAAAAGAAATAGGCCAAGGGTAAGGCAATCAATAAAGGAAGAAGTCCAACGCCCAAGTAGGCAGCCCTCCAGCCATAATCTTCAATAATGGAATAGGCGAACAACTTTGCTAGGGCCCCAAAAATACCCGTTCCTAACAAAGAAAGGCCCAATGCCAAGCCCCGGTTGTCATTAAACCAGTTGTTAATGGCCCGGGTCCAGGTCATGGGCAAGGTACCCGCACCTGCAACGGCCATAACCCCCCAAAGCCCGTAATACATCCATTTGGCACCCGTATTAAAGTTAAAAGCAATAAAAACGAGACTAAAGAGTATTAAAGAGGTTATTGCGGTACGGCGAGCACCAAAACGGTCTGCGACATAGCCAATGGCCGGGCTGGCCACCAAGGCTACTAGGGTAAAAACGGTCAACCCTCCCATAATGGTATCCATACCCCAACCAAAGTTCTTACTTAAAGGAATGGCAAAAACACCAATAGTATAAAAAGGTAGGGGAGACATGCCCAATCCAATACCAAAGGTGGAGGACATGATAACCGGCCATCCATATTTAAATTCTTTAAACTTTGAAAAATTCATAGTTATCTTTTTTATTAGTTTGGTTCGTTAGATTTAAAAGTTAGTGGAAAAAAATATCATTTTATTCCCCGTTCGTTGCTGAAATTATATCGATTTTGGATTTAAAAGCTTAAAAATTATAGTTTTTCAACGGAAACAAAAAGTTAAAAAAATGATGTTAAATACTGATTTTACTGGTACTCTTGTCAAAATTGTTCATAAATTTAATGATTAAGTATGTTAATAGTTAATTAAATTAACTATTTTTATGGAACAATTACGAAATTTAACCTTTTTAATTTACAAATATGCAACCACCAGAATTAAAGTTATTTCCCAAGCACGCGGGTATTTGGGAAGGTACGTACAGAAGAATTGGGGCAGATGGACAATTGATAGATCAATGGAAAAGTAGGTTGACATGTGCCATGTTGCCGGATAGAAAATACCATCAAGTAAACCAATACACTTGGGATGATGGGTTTGAGGAATGTTTGGATTTTGGGATTTGTCCGTTTAATGAAAAGAACGAACTCATTTTTGAGAACCCCAGATTGTCCGGGAAAGCTTGGGAATCCGGTCGTAGTGTTATTTTGATATGGGATTACAAGCACCGTCCCGGAATGACACTTTTTGAGCAAATCGATTTGATCGGGAATGATGATCATCGCATCCGGGTTTGGAAATGGTCCGATAATGATAAATTCAACGGGGTGACGATGATAGAGGAGCGCAAAGTCTGTGGACAAGATGGTATTGACCCACAATTTTGGGAAGATCTTCCTAAGATCAGGACCAACGGACAAGAGTCCCGCTCGGATAACTAGAACCAAACCAATACCTAAATTAAAAAAAACTGATAGATAGTATGGGAATGACCATTACGGAAAAGATCATGGCCCGCAACAGCGGGAGGGAAAAAGTAGTACCAGGAGAACTGGTTTGGACGGATATCCATACGGTAATGACCATGGATTACCTTGGTAAAACCTGTTTTGATAAATTCCGATCCTTAGGAAAGACAGAGGTTTTTGACAAAGACCGCGTCATTTGTGTGTCCGACCATTTGGTACCGCCTCCAAACCAGAAGTTTGCCAATATGCTCAATGAATGGCGTGCAGTGGTCAAAGAACACGATATCACTAATTTTTACGATTTGGGTAGGCAAGGTATTGCCCATCAGATTATGGTAGAACAGGGCCATGTGCTCCCTGGGACCATTAGTATAGGAACCGATTCCCATGCCAATACCTATGGTGCCGTTGGTGCCATGGGTAATGCCATAGGGGTAACCGACGCCGCTGTAGCCATGGCAACGGGTAAGGCGTGGTTTCGCATCCCACAATCCGTAAAGTTCAATATCACGGGAAAATGGCAGCCCTGGGTAATGGCCAAGGATTTAAGCCTTCATATTATGGGGATGATGAATTGGAATGGACACCTCTTGTACAAAGCATTGGAGTTTACAGGACCCGCTATTGAAAGTATGAGTATGGCCGGGAGAATGACACTCTGTAATATGACCGTGGATCTTGGGGCCAAAAATGGTATTGTTGCCCCAGATAAGGTTACTGAACGCTATCTGCGCAATAGGACCAAAGACAAATGGGATTTTGTAACCAGTGATGAGGATGCCCATTACGACCAGGTATATAACATTGATATTTCGGATTTGGGACCTACCATTGCCATGCCGGGCAAACTGGATGACACCAAGCCTATTGAAAAATTGATAGGGACCAAGTTTAACAAAGCCTTTGTAGGTACCTGTACCAACGGGCGTTTGGAAGATTTTGCGGCAATGGCCGAAATTATGAAGGGCAAGCAAGTACACCGGGACGTGAACATGATCTTGGTCCCAGCTAGCCAAACCGTATATCTCGATGCTTTGCGCGCGGGTTATATTGAAACTTTGGTAGAAGCAGGGGCCGCTGTTGATACCCCAAGCTGTGCAGCCTGTGCCGGTATCCATACCGGTGTGGCCGGAGACGGTGATATTGTGCTAAGTGCGGGAAACCGAAACATGACCGGACGTATGGGAAGTAAAAAAGCGGAAATTTATTTAACTTCCCCTAGTGTAGTGGCCGCTTCTGCCATTACCGGGGAAATTACCGACCCAAGAACATTTGATATTTAAAATGATCTAAACCCATGAGAAGGAGGATATTCTTAAGGAACACCACTTTGGCAAGTGCAAGTCTTGGGCTTTTGCCCTTGGGTTGCGCGGCACCAAAGATGGATGCCGAATATGTTATTCTTGGTGGGGGAATTTCTGGACTTTTCTTGGCCAACCTTTTGGAAAAGGCAGGGAAGGAGTATCTACTTTTGGAAGGAAGTAATAGGCTTGGGGGCCGAATGTTTACCAGAACGGATATCAACAGGGATGTTGGCGGACGGGGTATTGGTGATAAGTATACCAACCTCCTGCCGCTTATTGAGGAAGTGGATCAAGAAATGATCGATATTACTTCTTTTATGCGTTCCCCAACAGCTATTTACCTCAATGGTGAATTAAAGCACCCTTGGCCGGAAGGCCAGGTAAAACCACCTATGCACCAATTTATGGCTTTGGGCAAGGAAGACTATCTATCCGGTTTGGATGCGTGGTACCAGAAAGAAAATTGGGATGAACCTTATGCCGATTTTCTAAAACGACAGGGCCTTACCGATGAAGAGATTGCCCTTGCGGATATCAGCGTTAATTACAACGACATCTACAAAACATCGGCAATTAACGCCCACCACAGTAGGGCTTTTGGAAAGTATAACGGTTCCAAGCGTGCCTTGAACTTCAAAGGTGGTACCAAGAGTTTTATAGATAAGGTGGCCGCAACCCTAAAAAAACCGGTATTGACCAATAAAATGGTGACCAAAATTTCAGATTCGGATACAGGGGTTACCGTTACCTGTGAAGATGGCACAAGCTACCGGGGTAAAAAAGTCATTTGTACGCTACCTTTTACTACCTTAAGGGATGTTACACTCGATATTGGGGTCAATCCCAATCAGGCCAAGGCCATTAGAGAACTGGCCTATACCAAAATCACCCAAATCCATTTAACCCATACGGAACCGTATTGGGAAACGGATGGTATTCCCTTGGATATGTGGACGGATACGCCTATTGAACGTATTATGAACATGAGTTCGTCGCCCACCGAAAAGAAAATCGCCTGTTGGGTCAACGGTAAAGGGACCGCTTTTTTTGATGCGATGTCCGAAAAGGAAATTGCAGATTTCACCATTGGTCAAATCAACGCTATACGCCCTGCTTCCGTTGGAAAATTGGAATACTTGGGGACCCAAAATTGGGGAAAATACAGATACAATAAAGGGGCGTATGTAGAATTCGCACCCACGCAGCCCAATTTGTTTTTAGATATGATCAAACCTGCCGGCAATGTCCATTTTGCAGGCGAGCATACCGCCCATGAAAATAGGGGTATGGAGGCAGCTGCCGAATCGGCGAATCGGGTTTTCAAGGAAGTAGTGGTTTAAATAACGTGAGTTCGATATAGGATTTACAGCCTTTTAGCGAAAATTCCAGTACATGTTGGGAAAGTCACTTCGAGCGCCCGCCTGCCGGACGGGTGGGGAGTCGAGAAGACTTCAAAAGCGTAACTTCTAATTAGGTTTCGACTTTAGTTTATCTTGAACCCAGCCGAAAGGCTCAACCTGACATTTTAGTTAAATTACAGATTATCATTTGTATACTGATAAAGTTATATCGAATTCACGATAAACAATAACCATCAGCAATGCTGGCTTACCTCCATATAGATACCATTGGGATCGAACATGGCCAAGGTTCGTAGCCGTATTTCAGGCTTGTTCCCTGGTCCGGGTACCTTCCAATCAACGGGTTCTGATATAATGGTGGCCCCTGCTTTCTTTGCACGTTCATACACCGCCTTTACATCTTGGCTATTGATGACCAAAATAGTTTCCCCCATTCGTACTTTAGTCCGGTTTGTGGGTATCGCGGTATCAAAAGGGGGATTTTCATAACTCAACAATCCCAACTTTCCAATTTTGGGGTCGGCAACCTCTAGAACGACCAAGTGTACTTTTGCCTTATCCGGTGCTCCGGATGGGGGAAATCGATAATCGGCTTCTAGGGTGTTGTCATACCAAACTTTCCATCCAAAAACATCTTGATAAAATTGGGCCGCTTCTAGTGCATTGGCCACGATGAAGGTGGTTCGTTTAAAAATATCGGTACTCATAATGATCGCTTTAAATTAATAGTTGATTTCCGGACCTTCGGAGACTTTTACGATACGCTTTCCAATGTTGGAACCCGTATACAGCCCTATTAGGGATTGCGGGACATTTGTAAAGCCCTCTTCAATATCCATAAGGGCCCTTAGTTTGCCTTCTTTGATCCATTGGGCTATTCTGGTTTCTGCCTCTTCGTACAAGTGGGGGTGGTTATAGACAAAGAAACCTCGTAAATCCGCTCCTTTTTGGCGAACAAGGCCGTAATTTTTCAATGAAAAAGGTTCTTTTCGTGCATATTCCGATATCGCGCCGCACAATACGATCCGAGCGGATTTTTTAAGATGCCCCAAGGCGGTTTCCAAGATTTCACCGCCCACATTATCAAAGTATACATCCAATCCATCGGGGAGCAAAGCACTAATTTGGTCGCTTACATTTTCCGTTTTATAATCGATAACGGCATCTGCCCCCAAGTCTTTTACGATTGCACATTTTTCTTGTCCTCCCGCAATACCGATTACCGGGGAACAACCTAAGGCCTTTGCTATTTGAATAACCAATGAACCTACACCGCCAGCGGCCCCGGATACTAAAACGGCATCCCCTTCTTTAGGTTCCCCTCGGGCTATAAACCCGCAGTAGGCGGAATATCCGGTCATTCCCAATGCGGAAAGTCCGTAATAAATAGGAAGCTTCCTTGGAGACATCTTACGAAACTTTTCTTGTTTGGTCATGCTGGAAAGCTTGTAGGTTTGCCAACCTACCTGTCCTTGTACAAAATCACCCACTTGGTAGCTGTCGTGCATGGATGCGATTACCTCTGCAACACCCCTTCCATGGATGACGTCCCCTATACCCAGTATACTTTCGGTAGAATAGCCGCCACCGTCCGCCATCATGTACATACGCATTACGGGGGCCAGGTTTAAGTAGTGGATTTTGAGTAGGACTTCCCCCTTTTTTGGATATTGCACAGGACTTTCCGTGTACTTAAAGTTCGATAAAATAACATCTGGATCGGGCCTTGAGTGTAAGGTCCATTGCTTGTTGATGAGGTTTTCCATAGTCAAAGTATAAGTATATTTCGGGTATTAGCTGTCTATTATTCGAAAGGTAATGAAACCAATTAAACACAGTTTAGGAATGCCGTTGCCACCAATTCCGGATGGGTCAACATCCCGGAACGGGAAACGGGAAGTTCTATCCAATTCCAAGCAGGATTGTTCTTAGCAGGCCCCGGCATCCAATCGGATGATGGCCTATGCTGTTGTCCAGTACATCTAATATAGGTTTTGGGTATACCTTGATAACCATCATTTTGAAGTACCAAGGGAGTGGTCCATTGTTTCATAGGATGATAGGTCAACAATCGTTTTAAACGCGCTTTTATCTCTGGGTAATCCCCCGAAATAAGCATATCCATAGAATAATCCTTGAAAAAATCCATCTTGTACCCATCGATAAAATGTGCCTTTCTATTTTCATAGCTTTGGTAAAGCGGCGAATTTTCTGAAGGCCATGCCTTCATCACATCTTCTCTGGGAACAAGGGCGTCATAAAATACAAGGTGTTTGATTTTATTCTTTAATGCATCGGCCACACCGGTTATGGTAATACCTGCAAACGAATACCCTACAAGAATAACTTCTTCCAGTTCGTTCCAATGAATGACGTTGATAATGTCTTGTATATGCGTATATAAATCAACATCCTCGTGGAGTAAATGGGAACGTTCGCCAACTCCGGTAGGGGTTGGGGTGAATACCCGATGTCCTTTTTCTTCCAAAACCCGTTTAACGTCAGACCAAACCCAGCCGCCATGCCAAGTCCCTGGGACCAGAACATAGGTGTTAGATTTTACCATACCGCTCTTGTTTTGGGCTTTGGATTCCCATGATATTGCTGGTAAAAGGAATGCCAAAAGGGATGTTACCGTAAAGGTTCTCCTATTCATTATACTGTTGCGTTACGTGATACTTGGATTTATCTTTCGAGAAGTTACTTTTAAGTTTTTCCCCTAAGATCATATAAGCCTGCCCTAATGTATTTTACTTTGTACTTTTTCTATCCTTAAAATTTTTACGGGAAGCCAAACGCCCCTCCTCTTGAAACATCTCACATTGCAAACCGTCTGGACTATAGGTAATGCCAAAGGTATACAACGTAGGTTTGTCGTAATAGTTGATCTCAACTGGCGGGGACAAGAACGTATAACCTTTTGAGATAGCATTTTCGTATGCTGGGGTAATGTTTTTGTATAGAAAACCCAAATGGTCGATATTGGGTTGAAAGACTTTTGGATCTCGTTCCAAGATAGTTTTTCTGTCCATTTTCAATGCTTCCGGTGCTGCCAAAACAAAATCGTGATTAGCCACTGACATGTGCACCCAATCCGCTCCCTTTTGTACTATTGTGCCCAAAAATACCTCTTCAAAAAATGCTACATTGGCGTTTAGATCTTTTACAAGAAGTAAAAGATGATCTATAAAATAGGGCGTTGTCCCAGAATCCGTTGCGTCTTCCGTAACAACTAAAAGATTATAATCCGGTCCATAGCAAAGCATGCTCGGACGATCGGTATGTGGCAACTTAAAATTAGCGTCCAAGATTTCGACACCTTCCGACTCCAACTGTTTTTTTGAGGATTCAAGATTTTTTGTACCCAATGCTAACCAATGCACGCCATATCTGGGTGGATTTTTTGGGGAAGGGGTAACTACTTGGCGCTCCCATCGTTTGGGATCTCCTACTCTAATGCCTGGAAAAGGACCACTGCCGGAAATGTTGACCGTAGACTGTCCCCTTCGGACCAATTGGAAATCGATAAATTCAAAAGGGTTGGGACTATCTTCCAACATGGCGCGAGTATCAAAGTGTTCTTCAAAAAAAACATTGACAGCTTCACGATTCAAGGTATAGTAATGGATGTCGTCCAACATGATGGGACCAACATCCGTTTGTTGCTTTAGTTGAGTGTTTTCCAAAATGCTATCCGTATGGGTTTCTTTTGGAGCCTCTTTACATGAAAATTGAAGGCAACCCAAAAAGAATAAGGCCGTAATTCCGTATAGTTTCATAATTCATGGATTAAAAAGGGCCAGCAATAGCCGGCCCCGTAATTAGATATTATTTTATTTTAGAAGCGTAGCTCCAGAGAACTCCATATACGACGGGGTAGTAAGGGCACCCCTTGAATGTTGGCGAACTGTGCGGTATTTCCGTTTCTTTCGGCCACCAATAAGGTTGGCGCTGAAGGATTCACTACACTCAAAGCACTGGCCAGTACTTGACTGTTCAATAGATTGGTTGCCGAAACTTTAAAACGTAAATTTTTGTTGATATTCCAATAGACATTGGCATCCATGAGATTTTTGGCCGGATAGTCTACGGTGTTGTAAGGATCAATTGGACGTTCTGAAACATAACTGTTATTTACGTTCAACCCAAAATGCTTATTGGAATACCCAAGGGAAACGTTCCAGTTCAACGGTGGTACATTGGCCAAATCGTTGCCTTGAAGATCGATGGTCTCTGTAATAACATTATCAGCGTCACCAGGATCCGCAAAGGTGATGGTCTCTACCAAATCCCTGTATTCCGATGCTTGTAGCGTTAAATTGGTCCGTGCAAAAAATCCGGGCAAGGCGGTTGGGGTATAAATGAAACTTAATTCTGAACCAAAAATACGGTTATCGCCCGCAGGTACCTGTGTTGCTATGGCCCCAATAAAGGTGGCTACCCTTCTGTTGGCAATATCGGTAAAGAAAACGCCTCCTTCAAAGCTGTACTCTTGGGCAGATTTTCTGAAACCAACTTCAACACTGGTAACAATTTCGTTTTCCTCGATTCTTGGTTTATCAAAACTACCTTCTGTTGGACCAGGTCTTAAGGGAGAATAGGTTCCAAAGTCCGGTGCACGGTAGGAACTACTGGCATTACCATAAAGTGCCGTATTCTCATCAAAGAGGTAATTACCCCCTACGGAAAAACTAACTCCGCTGTGCTTCTCTTCTCGTGTTAACTCCACATCAGAATTGGGGTCTTCTACAAAATTTAAGGTGATGGCATCATAACGTGCACCAGCACTAATGGTAAGCTTGTCATTGAATTTCATTTCATCCCCAACGAATACGGAGAAAGTATCTTCTTGGTTTCTGGTATTTCTAAAATCAAGCGCAAAAATACCAGGAAAGAAAGGGTTGATATTATACTGGATGTCGTCCGCATCTGCAATATTTGCAAAATAAAGGGCACCATGTGAAGAAGCGTCAACATCCAAGAGACTCACAAAGCCACCTAAGGTCAAATTGTGTTCGGATTTCCCCCCTTCGATTAACTTGGTAAAACGAAGCTCATTGACGATATCAGTATTCTGATGGCCATTATCCGTAAAACCACCACCAATGATGGCTCGCAGTTGGTTATCCCCAAAGGTATTTACCGGACTGTTGTTGCCACCAACGTTATTAATACCAATGTCAAAACCAATACCAATATTGATGTCCTGATATCTATGTTTTGTAGATAAACCAAATCCGTTGCCCAAATCCAAGTCAAGATTTGCGCCAAAATTGAAACCGGATGAACCATTCCCACGTTCTATGGCATCTTCATATTCGTTGTCTGCTGAAAGACCGGCACGTTCTATGCGCCAATCCTGACCTTCAAAAGGGTTTCCGGTTTGTAGTACTACATCTTCCGTACTAAAACCGTTTGCAGGTTGTGTTAAATCATTGATTGCATACGGAATATCCAAGTAGTTGTTGACGTTGGTTTCCACAACGCCACCATATAACCTAAGGTTGCCCTTACCGTTATTGAATATTTTATCCACGTTCAAACGAAGTTGTCCACCCTTGTCATCAATCAAACCTTCACGGTACCCGTCATCCGTTAACCAAAAACCACCTACATTATAACGCCAAGTTTTATCCTTGGACAAAGGACCGTTGAAATTAGCGTCTACTTGAAACCACTGGTTATCGCCCAACGACGTCCTAATAGTACCACCGTGTTTTTCGCCACCCGTCCGGGATATTACGTTGATGGCGCCAGCAGCGGCACCCCTACCATATAAGGTCGCGGCGGAACCGCGAACTACTTCTACTTTTCCTATATTAAGATCGTTTCTAAAGGAAGCATCTGGAATCGCCTCTGTACTAGCAAAGGTTTTGACCCCATCGATCATAATAGAGGTATACACCAAACCGTTACTGGAAGCATCTGGGAACCCTCGTATAAAAACTTGGCTTCGTACCCTTCCCGCTTGGTTTTGCGAAAAAACACCAGGCGTGAATTTAACGATGTCCACCAAGCCGGTAGCGTTAAGGTTTTCAATTTCGTCACTCGAAATGGATTGTGTTGCCGTAGTAGTTTCGATTTTCCGTACCGGTCTGCGCGTAGCGGACACAAACACATCTTGTAATTGCGTTGCGCTCTCTTGCATAGTAACATTTATTCGCGCGTTGCCATTAAAGGCAATCTCTTGGGTTTTAAACCCTAAATAGCTAAATACCAAAGTGGTATCATCAGCATTAAGCGTAATTGAGTAGGTTCCGTCAAAATCAGTAACGGCACCATTGGAAGTGCCTTTTACCACCACGGTAACACCGGGAAGTGGGGAGTTAACTTCATCGGTAACGGTACCGGTAACAGTCTGCTGCGCATGCATACCAGCAGCTAGCAGGGAAAAAAGGAAAAGTGAAAACAAGGTTTTCAAAAAATAAAATTTCATAACACATAGTTTTGTTGGTTAATGTCATGAATTACATCAGTAAAACCCTTAAAATAGTTCACAACATTAATAATTAATAATATTAATAGTTAAGCAAGTTAACAAAATTTTATTCTCTTTCTAAGAAAAAATGTTAAACCCAAAAAAAAAGTTGCTTTTTTCCTAAAAACAATAGTGTAAGATTAGGGAAATTCAGTCTGGTCATATATTACTTATGGATTGTCAAAATTTATGCTGTATGTGAATCCAACATTGGTTTTGATCCTTTACTATAATAGTAAGGTATTGCATCAAAATCAATCATAAGAAGATGAACAAGTGGAGAGTCAACACTGTAAAGTTTAAAGCATTGATAATGAGAAAAATACATTTATTAGACCAACTATCTTCCCATAAGTTTTGAGAGATTGACGTGAAAAAAAATTAATTAATATAGTTAACTATTAATTAAATTAACTATTTTTATGTCAAGTTCTAAAAGAATTGAACAAAAATGTACTTTTTTCGGGGTAATGTTCGGCATTAAAATTAAAACCAAAAAAGCACATGTACGGTAACACTTGACTTAATTAAACAAGATTATGATAAAAGGTAAATGTTGGGTAGCGGATGATTATGTAATGGCGTATGATATTATCATCCAAGAATACTGGACCTCTGCCATTGATCCCGCTGAAAACAGCAAATGGGTGATGGCCGGTGTAAAAGAAGAATTTAACAAAGAGAATGCTTTTAAGGACAATGGGTTCACCTTTGTTGTCGCGGCCCATAACTTTGCTGGCGGTGGCAAATCCATTGAACATGTAATTACAGGGCTCATGGGAGCGGGCATAAAAGCGGTATTTGCAACCAGTTTTGCGCGTTTACAGTTTAGGAACGCCATTAATTATGGCCTACCTTTCGTTACTTGTGACGAGATAAGCCAAGGTTGTGAAACGGGAGATGAATTGGAATATGATCCAGAGAGTGGCATCATTAAAAATATGAGCAAGGGAACCGAGTTTCAATCCGTTCCGGCAGCTTCCTTTGTAGCGGAAGTTGGTGAAGCCGGCGGTTTAATGAACTACGTTCGTGAAAAAATAGCCAAAGGGGAACCGATAGCATAAACCAATGAAAGAAAACAAACTAAAGAAAATTATAACGGAAGGAAAAACGGGTTTTGGGGTAATCTCCCCAACCTTGGACCCTATCATTTGCGAATACATAGGTCTTTTGGGCATGGATTTTTATATGCTCGATGCAGAGCACGGAGCCATTACCGCTTCTGACGTGACCAATATGGTACGGGCATGCGAACTAAGGAATACGACCCCCTTGGCACGCATTCGAAGTGTAGATGCCAAGTTGATCTTGCAATATATGGATGCCGGTATTATGGGGGTGATGATGCCCAGTATCGACAATGCCGATGACGTAAAACGACTGGTGGAAGCCATAAAATACCCACCAATGGGCAGTAGGGGTTTAGGTCCCGTTCGTGCAGCGGATTATATGCAAGGTCCCATGTCGCAAAAAGAATATGTGGATTTTTCCAATGAGCAAACCTTGGTATTGCCACAGATCGAATCCATGGAATGTGTAAAAAATTTACCAGAACTCTGCAAAATAGACGGTGTGGATGGTTTTGTAATCGGGCCAAGGGATTTGGCCATGTCCATGGGCTATTATGATGGTCCGGGACATGACGAGGTAAAAAAGGTGCTTGCGGATATCTTTGCGACCATTAACGAATCGGACAAGTGGTTCGGTACGGTAGCGGGCAATGCTGACCAAGCCAAGGCTTTGGTGGATAAAGGCGCGTCCATGGTGATGAATTCCGTCCAAGGACTTATTAAAGTGGCCGGAAACGCATTTCTACAGGGAAGGGGCTAACAGAAATCAAAAGTGGCCTAGTGCCACCTAAAACAATAGAATTATGGCAGCATTAGTTGTGTTATTTAATCTTAAGGATGCCAGCGCAAAAGAAGCTTACGAGGCATGGGCAAAAACTACCGATGTACCAACGGCATCCAGCATGGATTCCGTGGATGATTTTAAGGTATTCCGATTGGGAAACATTATGGGTACGGAAAATCCATCCCCATATCAATACTGTGAGGTCTTGCAGATAAACGATATGGCAAAGTTAGGGGAGGAAGTAGGGTCCGAAGCTATGCAAAAAGTAGCTGCGGAGTTTCAATCCTTTGCGGATAACCCCATGTTTATTATTTCGGAACAAATCGCCTAAACTATGTATAATTTAAACGGTAAAACAGCAATCGTTACTGGCTCCGGTCGTATTGACGGTATTGGGGAAGCCATTGTATTAAAACTCGCTGAAAGCGGCTGTAACGTGGTCGTCACCGATATTGGGGAAAGTAAGGGCGAACAGTTCAGTGAAGAGCATATTGGTACTACCGATGATATGGAGACCATTGTCAAAAAAGCAAAGAACAAAGGGGTAAATGCCATGGCAATCGTTTGTGACATTCGCTTTGAGGACCAAGTGTCCAGTTTGGTCAAAAAGACCCGGGAAGCTTTTGGCAGTGTGGATATAATGGTAAACAATGCGGGTGTGGGTTATATTATGGAACCCTTTACGGAATTTAAGGAAGCCAGCTGGGACGCCGTTTTGGACGTCAACCTTAAAGGGGCCTTTTTATGTTCCAAGCATGCGGCCATTCAAATGATCAACCAAGGAAAAGGTGGGGCCATTATCAATATCGCCAGTCAGGCGGCCAAATCGGGATTTCCCTTTGCAGCGGCTTATACGTCTTCAAAACACGGTATGATAGGCTTAACACGATCCAATGCCGTAGAATTGGGCGCACATAAAATACGGGTGAATGCCGTTTGTCCAAATCATATTACGACAGGATTGGGGCATTGGCAGAACAAATTTTTTAGCGATAAGTTAGGCTTGGAGTATGACGATTACCTGCAAAGTATCGTAGATAAAAACCCGTTGAAGCGAACAGGATTGGTAGAGGATATTGCTAAGGCGGTAGCGTTTTTGGCGTCTGACCAAGCGGATTATATTACCGGGGAGGCTATGAACGTTTCCGGCGGGGAGGAATACCATTAAAAAGTAAACACAAATACAAACCCAAAAATCAAATTCCAAATTCCTTTAGTAGGAAATTAGAATTTGCAGTTGTATAAGAAACTTGAATTTTAAGAAATGAAATTAGGAATAGATATTGGCGGTACATTTACAGATTTTGTGCTCTTTGATGATGATAGCAATCAGCTCTACTTTGCCAAAACCTTAACCACCTATCCAGACCCTACCGTAGGGATATTCAATGGGGTTAAAGAGATTGAGGCCAAATATGGTTTTCCGGTAAAGGATATGGACGGTATTGTCCATGGAACTACGCTGGTGACCAATGCGGTCATTGAACGAAAAGGTGCTAAAACGGCATTTATTACTACCAAAGGTTTTGAAGACGTGTTGGAAATTGGCAGGGAAATGCGATATGATATTTACGATATTTTCTTGACCATGCCCAAACCTTTGGTACCCAGAAACTTAAGAATGGGCGTTGCAGAGCGGGTGGATACACATGGGAACGTGCTAACACCTTTGGATGAAAACGCACTGCAAGATTTGGCGAACACCCTAAAGCAAAATGGCATAGAAGCTGTTGGAGTATGTTTGTTGAATTCCTTTGCCAATACGTCACATGAGAAGGCTTTGGGCGATTTTCTTTCTAAAAACGTTCCGGATATGTACTATAGCCTGTCTTCGGAAATCATGCCAGAGATTCGAGAGTATGAACGCAGTTCCGCTACGGCGATGAATGCCTATGTGCAACCCATTACGGATAAATACTTAAAGGATTTTGAGACCCAATTGCGGGATTCCGGATTTGAAGGGAACATCAACATTATGATTTCCAGCGGAAAGTTGACCACGATTGACGGTGCTAGGAAATCACCTATCCATTTGTTGGAATCCGGTCCTGCCGGTGGCGCTATGGCCGGGGTTTTCTATGGAACGCATCTAGAAGAAGAAAACCTGCTCTGTTTTGATATGGGCGGTACTACGGCCAAGGCCTGTGTTATCTATGAAGGAAAGCCGGAAATCACCAACCACTTTGAGGCTGGAAGGGTGAAACGTTTTAAAAAGGGAAGTGGGCTACCCGTCCGTATTCCCGTGATCGATTTAATTGAGATCGGTGCCGGTGGCGGAAGTATCGCCCGTGTGAATACCATTGGATTATTAACGGTAGGACCGGATAGTGCTTCAAGCACCCCAGGCCCGGCCTGTTACGATAGAGGCGGGGAAGACCCCACGGTAACGGACGCCGATTTGGTGTTGGGTTACCTTAATGCAGATTACTTTTTAGGGGGCGAAATGCAATTGAACGTAGAAGCCGCCCGAAAGGCCATCCAGAAAAAACTAGCGGATCCATTGGGGATTTCCGTGGAAGATGCCGCTATGGGCATCCATAAAATAGTCAATGAAAATATGGCCAATGCGGCTAGGGTACATGTGTTGGAAAAAGGGATGGACCCACGCCATTTTAATATGATAGGTTTTGGTGGGGCCGGCCCCGTACACGCATTTGGTGTAGCCAAACTATTGAATACCAAAAGGTTGATTATTCCCGTTGGTGCTGGGGTGACTTCGGCCTTAGGCTTTTTGGTGTCACCGGTTGCCAGTGAAAAAATACATAGTTTTATTGGGGAGTTGGACGGACTGGATTGGAAGGCCGTGAATGATTTCTTGGCAGGAATGGAAGAAGAAGGACACCAGTTTTTACAGCAATCCAACATAAGCAAGGCCGATGCCATTATTGAACGGGTTGTTGAAATGCGCTATGCAGGTCAAGGACATGAAATTACCATCGAATTGCCCGATGGGGAATTAAACGAAGCCAGTATTCCGGAAATCGAGAAAAGGTTCAAGAAGGAATACGAATTTAGGTACAATCGCTCTATTGAAGGTATAGCTTTGGAAATGGTCACATGGCGCGTTATCGTGCAAGGGCCAATTCCGCAAATGGAAGTCAAGCAATTTTCTACCACGGCTTCGGACGCAGAGGCGTTCAAAGGAACCCGACAGGTTTATTTTGAGGAAACAGGTTATTTGGATTGCCCCGTATATGATAGGTACGCCTTAAAGACCAATGAGAAATTTGACGGTCCGGCCATTATAGAGGAAACGGAAAGTACGACCGTAATAGGTATAAACAGTACCGTAATGGTAGATAAAGACAAGAACATCATTATAGATTTACACCACTAATTCCATGGCTTACGATATTCTCATAGTTGGAGCGGGTACCGCGGGTATGGCTTGTGCCATAACGGCAGCGGAACGCGGGCTAAAGGTAGGCGTGGTAGAGAAAGTGGATTATATTGGGGGTGCCATGCACTGGTCCGGGGGCCATATGAGCGCTGGAGGGACCAGAATACAAAAGGAACGTGACATTACCGATAGTCCCCAAAAACATTTGGAGGAAATCTATAAAATAAACGGCAAGACCGGAAATCTGGAACTGATTGAAATGGCAGTGGAAGAAGCGCCCAGAACTGTCGATTGGCTTCAGGATTTAGGTTTCGAATTTGCCCCGGAATGTCCACGTATAATTTATGGCCATGTAGCTTATGAAACTCCTCGAACCATTTATGGAACTGAAAAGGCGCTGAGCATTTATAAAGTGCTGTTACCACTTTGGGAAAAGTATGTGGCGAGTGGTCATATTACCATCCACTTCAACCATTCCTTTACCGGATTGGGAAAAACAGCAGAGGTATATGATACCGTGATTTGCGATACAACACAAGGCAACATCTCTATCAAAGGGAATCATATTGTCATTACTACGGGTGGCTATGGCAGCAATCCGGCATATTTTCAGCAAAAACATGGGGACATTCCTTTGGTAAGCAGTTGTTACCCGACCGCTACTGCGGATGGGCATGTGATTTTGGAAAAAAATGGTGCCCAATTCAATTTTGGCGATTTTCATTTGCCCAGTTTAGGCGGACTAGAATTGGAAAGCGGAAGTGGCCGTGTCGACTTCAACAAGGCTTGGGCCATGGTATTGACATCGGTATACCGCCAACCTCGCGATATTTATGTAAATGCCCATGGAAAACGGTTTATCCGAGAAGATGAAATCGATCCGGAAACCAGGGAATTGACCACCATGAAGCAGCCTGATTGGTCTTTTTGGGTGGTTTTTGATGAAAAGGCATTGGTAGCCAATGACCATAACGGGAACCACAACCCTTTGGTGATTGGGTGGACCGTGGCACAAATGAAAGAAGAGGCAAAACGGGAGGAATCATTTTTTGCTGCAAATACCATAGCTGCTTTGGCAGAAAAGACAGGATTACCCGCAGATAACTTGCAAGAAACGGTACAAGGCTATAATCAAATGGTCGCTACAAAAAACGACCCAGATTTTGGAAGGGAATTTTTGGAAGATGCCATTACCGAAGCCCCTTTTTATGCGTTAAAGGTGCATGCTTCCGTATTGGTCACTTTTGGAGGTATACAAGTAAACAAGGACCTCCAAATCCTGGATTCGGAAGGTAAGGCCATGCCAGGCCTGTATGCGGCAGGGGAATTTTTAGGACTTGGTGCCACAAGCGGCAGTTCGTTCTGTAGTGGAATGGCCATAACCCCAGCCTTAAGTTTTGGTAGGATTTTAGGGAGAAGACTCTCGTAAAAACAGATTTTTTAAATATAATTTGATAAGTTGAACTATAAGTTTTCCCCAATAAATAAGGTGGATAAACAAAAAATAGTTAACTTAGTTAACTAATTTTAGAACATGCAAAGCACAGCAACAAAATTTGACCCAATAGCATTAAGTATCCTGTGGTCAAGACTGATAAGTATCGTAGATGAAGCGGGCACTACCTTGCAGCGCACCTCATTTTCTACGGTAACCCGGGAATCCAATGATTTTGCAGTAGTATTGATGGACAGAAAAGGAAGGTCAATTGCGCAATCCAGCGTTTCCGTACCTTCATTTTTAGGTGTTTTGCCGATGTTGACCAAAGCACTGTTAAAAGATTATTTTCCATTGGAAGAATGGCACGAAGGGGATGTGGTCATGACCAACGACCCTTGGTTGTGTGCCGGGCACAAACCGGATATTGGTATTGTTTCCCCTATTTTTTATAAGGATACCCTAATAGGGTTTATTGGAACTATAGCCCATTCCCCGGATATGGGGGGGGTACTTTGGGGAGCAGGGTCCAGGGATTTGTATGAAGAAGGATTGATGGTGCCACCAACAAAGTTGATTGCAGCGGGAAAACCCAATGGTACCCTTTTCAATATTTTGGAACACAATGTTAGGGCTGCCGATCAGACCATAGGGGACATCAGGGCCCAGATTGCGGCAAATGATCAAGGCATCAAATCCTTAATGAAGTTGATGGAGGAAAATGATTTGGAGGACCTTCAAGATTTGGCGGACGCCGTTATCAATGCATCGGAAAAAGCGATGCGGGAAGCACTCTTGGAAGCCCCGGACGGTAGTTATACCTATCAATACGATACCGATGGTGATGGTAAGGGCAACGGTTGCCATTTTGAAATAACCGTCAATATTAAGGGCGATGAAATCCACGCCGATTATACTGGTACCTCGGGGGCACATCCCTTGAGTATCAATGCCGTATTGAACTATACCTATGCCTACACGGCCTATCCTATAAAGTGTACCTTTAGTCCAGACGTGCCCAACAACGATGGTTCTTTTTATCCCATAAAAGTAACGGCACCCAAAGGATGTTTGGTCAATGCGCAAAAACCTTCGCCCTTGGGAGCGCGGAATATTACCGGAAATATGTTACATTCCGTGGTGTTCGGTGCTTTGGCAAAAGCCGTACCCAAGCAAGTACAGGCAGATTGTGGCAGTGCATGCTGGTGCATCGTCCTTAACGGGGAGCATAAAGGCAAGGAGTTTGTGGAATATTTCTTCTTGAATGGGGGTTATGGCGCACGACCCAATATGGATGGGGAACATGTGCTTAGTTTTCCTACCAATGTGGCCAACGTGCCCATAGAGGTATTGGAAACCGATATTGCCGTATTGGTTACGGAAAAGTCCTTAGTGGCCGACTCTGCGGGAGAAGGCGAGTTCAGGGGTGGACTGGGTCAACGGTTTAGCTTTAAGAATGTTGGGGAGAACCCGCTAAACATATCGTTATTGACCGAAAAGACCCAGACTGCGGCCAAAGGAATCCTACTGGGAGAAGATGGCCAGATGGGATCTATGGAAATCATCCCTGCACGGGATTTTCCACCAAAAGGCTTGGATAAATTGCATCCAGGGGAAGAATTGATTTTGACCCTGCCAGGTGGTGGTGGTTATGGAAACCCTTCGGATAGGGATAAAGCCGCAATAGCAGAAGATAAGATGTTAGGATATATAAGTTAAAAAGAACGACTATGAGTGCACGGAATTTACCTCCGGTATATAATAAAATAGCACAACATGCTGTTTTTCCAGAAATGAACCATGACGAGAGGGCCAGATATAATTTCTTGGCCAACTTGAACAAGCATCTGGCACATGTATCCCAAGGGAATAAGGTAGCCTTTGAAAATCGTGTGGAACCAAAGTTTGAGAAAGAGCATGGCAGAAAAATAGCTTCCACCGAAGAGTTGAAAGAGGCCATAAGCAAGGATGCACATTATCAGGTGTGGTCTTCCTTAAGACGAAGTACCATGGAGATGCGACAGCAAGCAGGGCGTTCCATCGTGCTACGTCAAGCAGAAGAATTGCGAGACAAGGTAAGGGCGTTGAATGCCGGAAAGGACAGTCTAGTATTGGACGATTCGGTAGAAGTGCCGGCCTATCTCTTGGCATGTGATAACCATATTATGCCGGGGAGTTACCATACGGAACTTATTGAAGAGGATGTTACCCCAGCGGCAAATTATGATACCGGGTTGTTTGTGACCACTGCAGGACTTTTAGGCCGCTATAGCGACGGTGGGGGAAAGGCCATTGTGAGTTGGGTAAAGAAAACCTATCCCGATTTTAATCCAAAGCGTATTTTGGATATCGGTTGCGGTATGGGGCATAATGTGTTGCCCATAGCCAAAGCGTTTCCAGATGCGGAAGTAATCGGAATAGATACGGGAGCCCCCATGTTGCGCTATGCGCATGCCCGGGCCATGGATTTAGG
>CALEYA010000147.1 GCA_937926215.1 uncultured Croceitalea sp.
GTCCCATGATATCATGGGGTTAGTAATTGAATGATGAAAAATTCTATTTGTAAAATGATTTTGTAAACGGAGCGTTCTGCAAAACGCTCCGTTTTTTTTAGTGGTTGTTTAGTGCTGGTTCATTCTAAAGTCAGCATAGGCATCCATACCGTGCTCGTGAATATCCAGACCTTCCAGTTCTTCCTGTTCGGAAACGCGGAGTCCAGCAACTTTCTTTATGGTAAAGAGGATGATAAATGCGGTGAGCGAACAAAAGGTCGCAGCAGCACCTACACCTGCCAATTGCACTAAAAATTGATCCATACCGGCCATGGCACCAAAAATACCAACGGCCAAGGTTCCCCAGATACCACAGATCAAGTGAACTGCAACAGCACCAACGGGATCATCCAGCTTTAATTTGTCTATCAAGGCAACACCAAATACGATAACTACACCGGCAATAAGACCAATGATAACTGCCTCATTAGGTGACATTTGATCGGCACCTGCGGTAATACCTACAAGGCCACCCAAAATACCGTTCAAGAACATAGTAAGGTCATAATTTTTGTATTTGATCCAAGACACAAGGAAAGCGGAAACGCCTCCAGCTGCCGCAGCCAAACAAGTAGTCACCAATACCAATGAAGTTAGTGCTGGGTCGGCAGAAAGCACGGAGCCTCCGTTAAAGCCAAACCATCCTAACCAAAGGATAAGGACACCAGCCGCTGCTAAGGGTAGGTTGTGACCGGGAATTGCTTTTGGTTTGCCATCTTCGCCAAATTTTCCTTTTCTGGCACCTAAAAGATAAATGGCGATTAAGGCTGCCCATCCGCCAACAGAGTGTACTAGGGTAGAACCTGCAAAATCATAGAAACCAAGACCGTCTAACCAGCCACCGCCCCATTTCCAGGCGCCTACTATTGGATATACCAATCCTACGTAAATGATAGTAAAAATCATAAAACCGCCAAGTTTTATACGTTCTGCAACGGCACCGGATACAATGGTGGCTGCTGTTGCCGCAAACATTCCTTGGAACAAGAAATCAGTCCACCAAGTATATCCGCCACTTGCGTAATCTGGTGTCATACCATTTTCAGGTGCGGCGATTCCAAATCCGGCAAATTTGAAAATACCCATATCGCCATCTTCAAAACCTGGATACATTAAGTTAAAACCACCAACGTAGTAAAGCAATAGCCCTACACAGATGATAAATACATTTTTAAATAAAATATTGACCGTGTTCTTTTGTCTTGTTAAACCTATTTCCAAAAAGGAAAATCCAAGATGCATGAAGAATACCAAAGCGGTACAAACCATCATCCATACGTTATTTGCTGTAAATAATCCTGCTTCCATAATAATTAATTGTTTGGTTAGTTAGTTGATACCTGCGTGTCCGCTTTCTCCTGTTCGTATTCTGTAGGCCTCGGTTATTTCGGAAACAAATATTTTTCCATCACCTACATTGCCTGTGGATGCCGTTTTAGTAAGGGTTTCCACGGTACGTTCCAAGAAATCGTCTGATACTACGATTACCAGGTACCTCCTTTGTATATCCGTGGTACTATAAGTAATACCGCGGTATACATGTCCTTGTTTTTCATTGCCAACGCCCGTTACATCCCAATAACTAAAGAAATTGACCTCAATCTCATGAAGTGCTTTTTTAACTTCATCAAATTTTGATTTTCGAATAATTGCCTCGACTTTTTTCATAATTGATTTTGTTAGTTAACGAGCCAAATATATATGAAATGAAAAGCAGGGTTAAAAAAAATAGAGGTAGTCCGTATATTTTTATGATATGAAGAGATACTCCCCCCTTTTTTTAGGGGTATGTTAATTTTATGTTACAAAAATTGTAAAATTGATGATGCACCAAATGAAAACGGTAGTGACCATTTGAAATAATTGAAACAAATTAGCCCCATAGGTGCATTATTTGTAACAATCTGCTTTAAAGTATGCTAAATAAACAATGGAACTTGTTAGAATAGTTTCGCTATCCAAATGCCTAAGGCAACGGCAAAAACACCAACGGCAATACTGGCAAGGGTGTATAAAGAGAAATGCAGCAAATGCCCGGACTTAAGTAAACCGTGCTGTTCGTATGCAAAAGTAGAGAAGGTAGTGAACCCACCACAGAAACCGGTGGCCAAGAACAAAAGCTGATTTTGACTTAAAAAATTGCCTTTAACGGCTAAAGCGAGTAGAAATCCAATGGCAAAGCAGCCCAAAACATTGACAGCAAAAGTGCCTAGATAAAAGTGGGTAAAATACTGGTTTAGGCTTTTGGAAATGAGATAGCGAAGCATACTTCCAAAACCACCTCCTAAAAAAACAATAAAAGCTTGTTTCATACCTTAAAGGTACAAACTTAACTTGCTTTCTTAAACTCGGACTTGGAGTCTTCCAAAGAAAAAAGGGTGGTTGCCTGAGTTTCGGAAATTTTTTGAAAGGGTTTTTTAAACCTGTCCATTGCCCCATTTACACTAAAAATCAACAGAAGTGCATTTATGGTCAATAAGACGAATAAAATGCTAAAAAATGTTACCATGTTTGCTATGACTATCGGTAGTACAAAAGTACGCCTTTTCCTATCTTATACGTATTCAGCCCGCAAAATGTTGTAAAAAGGTTAATTTTTGTAGTGAACGTAATTTCTTTATCTAATTATTGAGAAAATATTTGATGATGAACAGAAATATTATGAAAATGACAAAGAAAAAAAGGACCCAACCTACGCCTTTGTAATTTTTATCATGCATTTTCTTGTCTTTTCTGTAAACAAAGACCATAGTAACCACAAAAGCGATGACAAAAAGTAGGGCAAAAATGAGTTGTCCGGTACTGAACATAGTTTTCTATTTTTACGCAAAGCTACTATGAACTCATTTAAACTTTTTAGATTTAGCCAAAAATTAAAAAGTTTAAATCGGTTTTATAATAAAAAAGTAATGAAAAGTAAACTAGACGCCGTTGCCCTGTTCCATTCCTCTTTTGGGTTAGGGATAAAAGATGCCCCATCCGCAAATTTGGGAGAGGCAAAGAATGAATTGCGCTTCAATCTTATGGATGAGGAGAACAAGGAGTATTTAGAAGCCGCCAACAACGGGGACATGGTTGAAGTTGCCGATGCCCTGGGTGATATGCTGTACATTCTATGCGGAACTATTTTAGAACATGGGATGCAACATAAGATAGAGGCCGTATTCAATGAAATCCAACGGAGCAATATGAGCAAGCTGGGCGCGGATGGAAAACCGATTTACAGGGAAGACGGTAAAGTGCTCAAAGGCCCCAACTACTTTAAGCCGAATATCTCGGAAATACTGGAAAAGTAAAAAGCGCCAAAGGCGCTTTTATATATGGAACTCATTTAGACTTTTTCAATTGGCTAAAAAATTGTTCTTTTTAACCCTGTTTTCGACTTTTTTTCTTTCCGTAGCCCAGCTACCTGCCTCGCGGCAAGGCGGGTGCAACTCAAAAAAGTCCTCAATAAGGCAAAAAATATCTGATTTTCGCTTCAATCCAAAAAGTCTAAATGACTTCATGGTATAGATAACAACATTGAGCGCGATTGCTAAACTTTATACCGCCATCCAAAAGGATCCTCAGAACGGTTATACTGGATATCCGTAATACGTTTTTTTAGTAAATCCGCATAGCTGTTTTCCATTTCGGGCAAGTCATAATCTACCTCCTTGTAACCAAATCCTGAGATAGGTGAAATCACGGCAGCGGTGCCGGCCCCAAAGAGTTCCTTAAGTTCCCCGCTTTTGGCGGCTTTAACAACTTCGGATACCGTAATCTTCCGTACTTCGGTCTTAATGCCTTCCTGGGCGGCTATATCCAAAATACTTTTTCTGGTAATACCATCCAAGATACGGTCACTGGTGGGTCCCGTAATCAAGGTGTCCCCAATACGGACAAAAATGTTCATTGCCCCAGCCTCTTCAATGTATTCATGGGTGTTGTCATCGGTCCAAATTACCTGTTGGTAGCCTTTTTTTACGGCCAGTTGCGTAGGGTAAAATTGACCTGCGTAATTTCCACCGGCCTTGGCAAAACCAACACCGCCATTAGCGGAACGGGAGTATTTTTCTTCTATCAATACCCTAACCTTACCCGAAAAGTAGGCTCCCGAAGGCGCACAACAAATTATAAATTTATATTCATCAGCAGGTGAGGCATGAAAACCTACGCCCGATGCCAAGACAAAAGGCCTAATATATAATGAACTTCCTGAACCTGTTGGAATCCAATCCTTTTCTAAATTAACAAGGGCGGTAAGTCCTTCCATAAAAAATTCTTCAGGGAGCTCTGGAATGCTAAGCCGTTTTGCAGAAATGTTCAAACGTTTGCAGTTCTCCAAAGGTCTAAAAAGCCACGCTTTCCCTTCCTCATCCTTATAGGCCTTCATGCCTTCAAAAATAGACTGCCCATAATGGAAGATTTTAGCTGCAGGATCTAGGGTGAGTGGCTGGTAAGGGACTATTTCCGGAGTTTTCCATTCACCGTCCTTATAGTTGCAGACCAACATATGGTCCGTGTAGACACTGCCAAATTTTAAATTACTGAAATCAACCGAGCTAATTCTACTCTCCTTGGCCTTTGTAATTTTAATTTCTTTAGACTTTACTTCCATACCTTTTGTTTAAAGTATTAAAATTAGCTATTTCTGGTTATTGATTATTGAATTAGTACCTTTAAATCACTGTTAAACGCAAAGCATAACTTATTTTTTCGTGAAATGAATAATTTTAACAAATACCTTGTCATATTCTTACTGTTTTTTTGCTCAATAACATGGGCGCAGGATGATGAAACCGTAACATACTATGGTATGACGTTTGATGAAATCGAGGATGTGTCCGTCAATTGGAAAATACTGGAGGAGCTCAGGGAGGGAAGTTCCTTAACGACCCAGCTTTCTGGTGAAATCACGGAAGTATGTCAGGCAAAAGGCTGTTGGATGAAGGTTGTTCTCGCCAATGGTAGTGAAGTGTTTGTTAAATTTAAAGATTACGGCTTCTTTGTCCCTACAAATGCTACAGGGAGTACCGTAGTGATGCAAGGTGATCTTTCCACGGAAGAACTTTCCGTGAACGCCCAAAAGCACTATGCCAAAGATAAAGGGGCGTCAGATGACGAATTGAAGATGATACTAAAGCCAGAAAGCACCTTAAAGTTTATCGCGGATGGCGTGGCAATTTCCCAAAAGCCTTGAAACGTAAAATTATCACTACGGGTGACGGCTCAAAAACCATACAATTGGAAGAATGGGATGAACAGTACCATTCCAAACATGGGGCAATAAATGAAGCATATCATGTTTTTATCAAAAATGGCTTGAGTACCTTTCAAAACTGCCCTATATCCATTTTAGAAATAGGTTTTGGCACGGGCCTAAATGCCTTGATAACCTTTAAAGAAGCCCCAAAATTAGGTTTGCAAATAACGTATACGGGCGTCGAGGCTTTTCCGGTTTCCCAAGAAGAAATCGACCTGCTTAACTATGTCTCTCTTTTAGATGAACCCCGTTTGGAAAAGTACTTTGCTGCAATGCATGAAACGCCATGGGATAAAACAATGCCCCTTTCCGAAACATTTACGCTTACCAAACAGAAAAAAGAATTTATGATGATTACCGATCGACATATGTTCAACCTTATTTATTTTGATGCATTTGGTGCTAGGGTACAACCAGAACTCTGGACGGTTACCATGTTCCAAAAAATGTATCAAGCGCTATTGCCTAAGGGGGTTTTGGTTACATATTCCGCCAAAGGCAGCGTACGCAGGGCAATGCAAGAAGTGGGTTTTCAGGTGGAGCGTTTGCCCGGACCTCCCGGTAAACGTGAAATGCTACGGGCGGTGAAAATCTAAAAATGCCGCTTGCAGTGCGGTCTGTTGTAAGCCAACAATTCTTAAAATATCATAAACATTAAACAATACTGTTAAACCTATTCTAAGGGCTGGTTTACAGCCTATTAAAACGACTACCTTTGTAGTCAAAGTAAGAGCATATGAGGGTTTTGATTACAGGCGCGACAGGATTGGTGGGGGAAGCTATTGTAGCGAAAATGCATGGCCTAGGTGTTGCTGTGAACTACCTAACGACAAGAAAAAGTAAAATAGTCCATAACGAAGATTATAGGGGGTTTTATTGGAATCCATCCCTGCGGGAAATTGATATGGATTGTTTTGATGGGGTGGACCGCATTATTAACCTTGCCGGTGCCACCATTTCCAAAAAATGGACGGCCACCTATAAAAAGGAAGTACTTTTAAGCAGGTTACAAAGCATACAGACCTTAAAAGCGGGCCTTGACAGGGTAGATTCCTCTAAAATAAGCGCGTTGGTCTCTGCCTCTGCAATTGGCATATACCCTTCCTCGTATTCCACGCTTTATACGGAAGAAGAAACAGCGGTAGATCAAAGTTTTTTAGGTGAAGTTGTTGAAGCTTGGGAGAATGAAATCGATACATTGGATACTTTTGGCTTTCCAGTGGCCAAACTCCGTATCGGCTTAGTGCTTTCCAGTTCTGGGGGGGCATTGCCCAAAATGGCGACGCCAATAAAATATTATATGGGAGCGGCGTTTGGAACAGGGGAACAATGGCAGTCTTGGGTACAAATCCAAGATTTGGCAAGAATGTTCGTTTTCTGTGTCACCAACAAGTTGGAGGGCACGTATAATGCCGTGGCACCTAATCCGGTAACCAACAGCAAATTAACTTCAGAATTGGCTAAAGTGCTCAAAAGACCTTTACTGCTTCCTAATGTGCCCAAATTTGCCATGCAATGGATTGTTGGGGAAATGGCATATTTGCTATTTGCAAGCCAACGTGTTAGTAGCAAGCGTATTGAAGAAGAAGGTTTTGAGTTTAGGTATCCCAATATCTGTAAAGCCTTGGAATCTTTGTATGTAAAGGATGAAAAAACACAGTCTGACTTTACTGATTTCACCAAGAAATACGCATAGGGACGAACCCTAAGGGATAGGTATATGATTCGAATCGGCCATGAGGCCGATTTTTTTTTGACCATATCCGTGACATTTTGACATTTTTGGACAAATGGCAGTACTTTTGCCATCTTAAAATCAAAATTAAACACCATAACTTATGAGCAAGAAAAGCAAAGTTCAAGACGTGGAGGAAGAAATGGACCAGAAAAAAACTCCAGAGACCGCTGAACTTGAGGTGGAGGAAAAAGAAGAAGGGGTAGCAGAGGAAATTGTTATAGAAGATCAGCTTAGAGAAGAACTTGCCAAGGAAAAAGATAAGTTTTTACGACTGTTCGCAGAGTTTGAAAACTTTAAAAAGCGTACTTCCAAAGAACGGATGGACCTTTTTAAAACTGCGGGTCAAGATGTAATTGTTTCCCTTTTGCCAGTCATGGACGATTTTGACAGGGCCTTAAAGGAAATCTCAAAAGCAGGTGATAAAGAATTGCTGACAGGTGTGGAACTAATCAGCAATAAATTTAGGGAAACCCTTAAAAATAAAGGTTTGGAAGAAATGGAAGTAGCGCAGGGCGATGCCTTTGACGCCGAGATCCATGATGCCGTAACGCAAATCCCTGCCCCAGAAAAGAAGTTGAAGGGTAAGATAATAGACGTGATCGAAAAAGGCTTTAAGCTGGGGGAAAGAATCATTAGGCATCCAAAAGTGGTTGTCGGAAATTAATAGCAGATTATGAAGCAAGATTATTATGAAATTTTGGGTGTGTCCAAAAGTGCTTCGGCAGCCGAAATAAAAAAGGCGTATCGTAAGAAGGCTATTGAATTCCATCCCGATAAGAACCCGGGGGATGCCAAAGCAGAAGATATGTTTAAAAAAGCCGCGGAAGCCTATGAAATTTTAGGCAATGAGGACAAACGCGCCAAATACGACCAATTTGGCCATGCTGCTTTTGAAGGTGGTGGTTTTGGCGGTGGTGGCAGTATGAATATGGATGACATATTCAGTCAGTTTGGTGATATTTTTGGCAGTGCCTTCGGTGGTGGTGGCGGTTTTAGCGGTTTTGGAGGCTTTGGCGGCGGCGGACAACGCCGTGTAAAAGGCAGTAACCTTAGGATTAGGGTAAAACTGACTTTGGAAGAAGTAGCCAATGGCGTGGAGAAAAAAGTGAAGGTCCGCAGAAAGGTACAGGCAGACGGGGTTACCTATAAAACCTGTCCAACCTGTAACGGGAACGGGCAAGTGACCAAGATTACCAATACTATTTTGGGGCGCATGCAGACTGCAGCTACCTGTAGTACCTGTGGCGGTGCGGGACAGTCAATAGATAAACGCCCAAGTGATGCCGATGCCCAAGGCTTGCGGGTTCAAGAAGAAACGGTTTCCATTAAAATTCCGGCAGGGGTAGAAGAAGGCATGCAACTTAAGGTAGGTGGAAAAGGAAACGATGCCCCCGGAAACGGAATTGCGGGAGACCTTTTGGTGGCTATTGAGACCGAGGAACATGAAACACTGAAAAGGGAAGGGGATAACCTGCATTACGACCTTTATATCAGTTTTTCCGAAGCCGTTCTGGGTGGGTCAAAGGAAATAGATACCGTTACCGGAAAAGTGCGCATTAAATTGGAACCAGGCATACAGTCCGGTAAAATTTTGCGTCTCCGCGGAAAAGGGGTGTCCAGTATCAACGGTTATGGGGCCGGAGATCTTTTAGTGCATGTGAACGTATGGACCCCAAAAGAATTGAATAGGGAACAAAAAGAGTTTTTTGAACGGATGCAGAGCGATGATAATTTTGCCCCAAAACCCGAAAAATCCGATAAATCTTTCTTTGAAAAAGTAAAAGATATGTTCTCTTAACAGTTTTGCTGTTATCAATTAAATAAAAAACGTATATTTGAAACGGATACTGTTCAACAGTATCTAATTTTCTTTTTCATAGCAATTTTTTTCCCATCCTTGATTCTTTTGAGGGTGGGTTTTGTTTTTAGAGGGTATCCCAAAGATTTTGAGGGACTTAGAAACCATTTTTTTGGTATAAGAACAGTTGTCAAACGTTAAACAAATTGGCAAAACTGTTTAATGTTTAGAGAGACTCCCCAAAGTCGTACAAAAGTCGAATTACGACTAAAACCATTTCTTATGTTCCCCTATTGTGGGGAGAAGGTATTTTTCTGTCTGAATTAGGCACCTGGAAGCATTTTTTAAGATAAAAGGCTGTTTCTTCCCTTTTTCAATATCCGTATCTTTGGTAAAATTCAATGCATGAACCACATCCTTGTTGCTGAAAATGTTTCCAAAAAGTTTGGGGAACACACCGCATTGAGCAACATTTCCTTAGAAATTCCCAAAAACTGTATCTACGGCCTATTAGGCCCCAATGGGGCAGGTAAAACCACCTTGATACGTATCATCAACCAAATTACCCATCCAGATACCGGGGCGGTTTATTTTAACGGAAAACCCTTGGGCCCGGAGCATATTGCAACTATTGGCTATTTGCCGGAAGAACGGGGGCTGTATAAAAGTATGAAGGTTGGGGAACAGGCACTTTATCTGGCGCAGTTAAAGGGATTGTCCAAAACCGAAGCCAAGAAACGCTTGAAATATTGGTTCGAACGTTTGGAAATTGGGGATTGGTGGAATAAAAAAATACAGGAGCTGTCCAAAGGAATGGCGCAAAAAATACAGTTTATCGTCACGGTGCTCCATGAACCTGAATTGCTGATATTTGATGAACCCTTTAGTGGTTTTGACCCCATTAACGCCAACAGGATAAAAGATGAGATCCTTGAGCTAAAAGAAAGGGGAACGTCCATCATATTTTCTACCCATCGTATGGAATCCGTAGAAGAGCTGTGCGAGTATATTGCTTTGTTGCACAAGTCGGAAAAAATATTGGATGGGAAACTATCGGATATCAAAAAAGCCTATAAAAACAATATTTTTAATGTGGGACTAAAACTACCCATGGAAAAAAACGGAACACTGGCATCGCTCCAGGAAAAATATACAATTACCGATCAGGAGTATAACGAAAAGGAAAACCAACTGAATTTCACCATGCAGTTGCCGGATGAGCATACTACGGCGGCACTTGACCTTTTAAAGGCGAAAGGAAATATCAATCACTTTAACGAAGTCATCCCTTCTGCGAACGATATTTTTATCCAAACCGTAAATGCCAAAATCAATGAATAAGCTAAAGCTGATAATCAAACGGGAATATTTGGCAAAGGTGCGGAACAAGTCTTTTGTGGTGATGACATTTTTGAGCCCCGTGCTTATGGTAGGGATGATCGTACTTATCGCCTATTTGGCAAAGCTTAATGATAGTGAGAGCAGGGCCATAGCGGTTTTGAACCAGAGTGATTATTTTTCCAATTCCTTTAATGCCACGGAAACCATATCATACATAGAATTCACGAAACTGGACCTTGAGACCGCAAGGGATTCCGCGCTGGCCATGGGAAGTTATGGGTTATTATACGTGCCAAAGTCCGAAAATCTGGAAGCGACTACGGAAGGTGTCGTGCTGTATACCAAAGAAAGCCCCGTGAGCTATATTTTGAATACCCTAGAGACCATTTTTCAAAATAGGTTACGACAAAGTAGATTGACCAAATTAGGAGTTTCTTCCAAAGCGTTTGCACATATTGAGCAGGAGTTTGAGATCAATACGGCAACCTTTGAGGGGGAACAAAACGTAAAAGGAATCAATGAAATAAAGGCAGGCATCGGTGGGGCTTTTGGATATTTGATCATGATGTTCATCATCATTTATGGGGGATTTGTAATGCGAAGTGTTATTGAGGAAAAAACCACGAGAATTATAGAAGTAATCATTTCTTCGGTCAAACCCTTTCAATTAATGTTGGGAAAGATCATTGGGACTTCCTTGGCAGGGATTACCCAATTCGCCATTTGGATTTTTTCGGCTTCCCTATTGTTGTTGGTCGCCACGTTTTTTATGGACATAGACTTGGCAGCATTAAGTGCTGGCCCGGCCATGGGTAGCAATGCTATTGGCGGGGTTTCCCAGTTACAGGCAGGCATGGATAGTGATATGCAGTTGTATGCGGCAGAGATTCTAAAAATACCATGGCTACTCCTCATATGTTCCTTTGTGCTCTATTTTGTGCTCGGCTATTTAATATATAGTTCCATTTATGCAGCAATTGGTGCGGCCGTAGATAATGAAACGGATACGCAACAGTTTATTTTTCCTATCATCCTACCCTTGATGCTGGCTATTTATGTGGGTTTCTTTTCCGTATTTAGCAACCCACACGGACCTATAGCCGTTGGATTTTCCTTATTTCCACTAACTTCCCCTATTGTAATGCTCATGCGTTTACCGGGAGGTATTGGTGAAGGCGGTGTTCCACTTTGGCAATTTTTGGTAAGTATCTTAGTATTGATCATTACTTTTTTGGCCATAGTCTGGTTGGCCGCTAAGATTTACCGGGTGGGTATTTTGATGTACGGTAAAAAACCTACCTATAGGGAGTTGTACAAATGGTTAAAATATTAAGAAATGTATCAAGATCAAGCTGATGATACCGGTATTAAGGAAATTCTAGAGAAGGACGTTTGGGGCTCCATCCAAGAGTTTTTGAACATTGGTTTCCATTATGGTGAAGGCAACAACGCTATCCACGTTACCATAGGTTTGGTATTGTTGCTTACAGCTGCCCTAGTGCTCACCGGTTTTTTCTTGAAATGGTTGCGGAGGTTCTTTACCAGAAAAATGGAGCAGGATGACAAGCTTAAGTTCATCAGCATCTTTAAGTTCATCAAATATGTGGTTTACGTTATCGTCATTCTTTTGACCATGAGTGCGGCGGGTATCAACGTAACGGTTATTTTGACCGCTTCCGCAGCCCTGTTCGTTGGTTTAGGATTGGCTTTACAAGAACTCTTTCAAGATATTATAGGGGGTATTTTTATTATCGTTGACAAGTCGTTACGCGTAGGTGATATCGTAGAGGTTAACGGAAAAGTAGGGAAGGTCTTTGAAATCAAATTACGGACAACAAGGGCCTTGACACGGGATGACAAGGTCATCATCATTCCCAACCACCATTTTATTAGCGATATCATTTACAACTACACCCAAAACCATAAGACTACCAGGGAAAAAGTGAGTGTGGGTGTTGCCTATGGCAGTGATGTAGCTTTGGTAACCAAATTATTGGAGGAGGTAGCCACCGCGCAAAAAGGAATTCTAAAAAACCCAAAACCTTTTGTACTCTTCGAGGATTTTGCGGATTCCGCACTATTGTTTTCCATTAATTTTTTCATCAGCGATAGTTTTAGCGATCCCAGAATTAAAAGTGAGGTGCGCTACGCCATTGATGCCAAATTCAGGGAGAATAATGTTACCATACCATTTCCGCAAAGGGATGTACACATAGTTCAGCAACCAACCAGCAAAGGCCAATGATGAAATTGGTTCCACAGATTAAAAGCGTCATAGGTTGTTTGTGCATCCTAATATTGGGTGTGGTAGGGGCTAAGGCGCAAAGTTCAGATTTGGTTCGGTTGGAATACCTTAGGATTCCACAGAACGATACCGGCATACAAACATCCAGGTATAAATTCTTGATCAATGCCCCCATTAAAGTAAATGCCGATGATTATCTGGTTGTAGGCGCGGAGTACAATGAATTTGATATTGATTTTTCGCAAGATTTGGAGTTTAACGAAAGTGTCGTGGACAAGCTTCGGATTATTGATTTAAATCTGGGCTTTATTAAAAAGTGGAACGACAATTGGCGGTTGATAGGCATCATTACCCCAAGAATAGCTTCTAATTTAACCAGCGGTGTGAGCGGGGACGACTTTTTCTTTAATGCTACGGCAACCTTTTTAAAGGATAAAAAAGATGTGGACAAACCTTTTCGTATTGTTTTGGGGCTTAGTTTTAATAGCACCACGGGACTTCCCATACCCTTGCCCTTAGTGAGCTATTACAAAAGGTTCCACCCCAAATGGTCCTTTACCCTTGGTATACCCCGCAGCAATTTTAAATATCATCTTTCCAAAAAGCATACCTTTCAATTGGCATCATTGTTGGATGGGTATTTTATAAATATCCAAGAGGATTTTGTTTTGCAGGACGGGGCTACGGCATCACGGATTTCGTTGTCCGCTTTGGTAGGTACTTTGGGTTATCAATATAATATCACCAAGGAAATGTCCCTTTATATATTGGGGGGACGTACAATTTTACAAGAAGGTATTCTAAGGAATGATAAAAGGGAAAGGGTACTTACCTTGAACAACGAGCCTAATTTTTATCTTAGGACAGGATTTAAGATTTCAATTTTTTAAAAAGAACGGTATGTCAAGAATATTGGTTATTGAGGATGAGGCGGCAATACGCAGGGTATTGGTAAAAATATTGAGCGAGGAGAACGATGCCTATAGCGTTTTTGAAGCAGAGGACGGTCTTAAAGGTATTGAGACCATCAAAAAAGAAGATTTTGATTTGGTGCTTTGCGATATAAAAATGCCAAAAATGGATGGTGTAGAAGTACTGGAGGCGGTCAAGAAAATTAAACCGGAAATTCCGTTTATTATGATTTCCGGTCATGGCGATTTGGATACCGCGGTAAATACCATGCGTTTGGGTGCTTTTGATTACATCTCCAAACCACCGGATCTTAACCGATTGTTGACGACCGTGAGAAACGCCTTGGTCAAAAAAGAATTGGTGGTCGAAAATAAGATCCTGAAAAAGAAGGTCAGCAAGAATTATGAAATGATTGGCCAGAGTGCGGAAATCGATACGATTAAGGATATGATCGAGAAGGTGGCCCCAACCGATGCCAGGGTGCTTATTACAGGTTCCAATGGTACGGGGAAGGAATTGGTAGCCCACTGGATACATGAAAAAAGCCAACGGTCAAGCGCACCTTTTATTGAGGTGAACTGTGCCGCAATTCCCTCTGAACTTATAGAAAGTGAATTGTTCGGTCATGTAAAAGGGGCGTTTACTTCAGCGGTAAAAGACCGGGCCGGTAAGTTTGAGGCCGCCAATAAAGGGACCATTTTTTTGGATGAAATAGGGGATATGAGCCTTTCTGCCCAAGCAAAGGTCTTACGTGCATTGCAAGAAAACAAAATATCGCGTGTGGGTACCGATAGGGATATTAAAGTAGATGTGCGTGTGGTTGCCGCTACCAACAAAAATTTAAAACAAGAGATTGCCGACGGTAAGTTTAGGGAAGATCTCTACCACAGGCTTGCGGTGATATTAATAAAAGTGCCCGCCCTTAATGATAGAAGGGATGATATTCCTTTGTTGATCGGACATTTTTCAAAGAAAATAGCAGAAGAACAAGGTACAGCGATAAAGGAATTTTCCAAAAAAGCGATCAGCCTGCTAAAAAGCTATGACTGGACCGGGAATGTTAGGGAGTTACGAAACGTAGTAGAACGTTTGATTATCCTTGGGGGACAAGAGGTAAATGAAGATGATGTAAAATTGTTCGCCAGTAAATAAAAGGATTAGTTACAGCCCTTAAGTTGGTCAAAAGCATTGTTGGCAATTTGTTGAATGCCATAGTGGTAGTACCGTTTAGCTTGGGATAATTCCGAATTTTGTAGGCGTTCTTTACTTTGTACTTGTACTTTTTCAATAAATTTTCTTGCTTCCGGACAGTCGACGTTTTTTAGAACATCGTTCATGGAATTTTGAAATTTAGAAAGGCTTTTTTTCAAAGCTTCACGCAGTTCTTGGTTTTCGGGCAATGCTACATCCTCTACTTGTGGTTGCCGTTGGATGGCGTTTAAAACAAGCAAATCGTCCTCATAGATGTCCTTGTTTTGGTTTTCTTCAAATTTCTTCAATACTTCAAGACAAATTGCGGTGTTTTTAAGGGCGATATCCAAAAAGGTCTTAGCATCATCAAATTCGGGTGCCTTGATGACGTTTTTCAAATTTTTTTCGGCAAGGACCAATTGCTTGGAAGCATTTTCGCATCCGCAATCCTTAAAATTCTGTTTTGTAGTGTACACGCTTTTCAATGCCTTGAACGTGTGGTATTTACTTTTTTCAAAATCGGTAGCGTTAAGCGCTAACTGTGTTTGTTCCTTTATAAACTGGGTTTTGGTATTGGCTACTTTGCACGCATTGTAGGTGGTGAAAGATACCATAAGCATAAGCCCCAGCAAACCTAGGATACCCGCTATGAGAAGCACAGCTTTTTTGTAGGTTTTCATAAAAATTCGATTTGGTCCCGTAAATCTAAAACAGAACCATATCAAATAAAAATTCCATCGGTCAACACCATAAATCACCCTTTAAAATGTCAGGTTTCCTTAAAAATCCGATGAAATACAGGCTTATTTTTACAGCATACAACTCCCTAAAATTGTTTATATTTCAGACTATGGAACAGATAAACCTAAATACGTATAAAGCAGATGGGCCTATACAACTTAAGGATAGGGCTACCTATGAGAATTTTAATGAGGATAGTAAAACCTTAAAAAAGGAACTCCAAAAGATCACCAGAGAACTGGCGGATTTTCAGAATACCTTATATGCCCATGGTAAATATGGAGTTCTGGTTTGTCTACAAGGCATGGATACGGCCGGCAAGGACAGTCTTATCCGTGAGGTTTTTAAACAATTGAACGCAAGAGGGGTCGAAGTCCATAGTTTTAAGGTCCCGACCAAGTTGGAGTTAAACCATGATTATTTATGGCGACATTATATTGCATTGCCGGAAAGGGGGAAATTCAGTGTTTTTAATAGGACGCATTATGAGAATGTCTTGGTGACCAAAGTGCATCCGGAATATATTTTAGGGGAACAGCTGCCGGATATTTCATCCGTATCGGATATCGATGAGGCATTTTGGGAGAAGCGGTATCGCCAAATCAATGACTTTGAACGGCATATCGCGGAAAACGGCACTTTGGTATTCAAGTTTTTTCTGCACCTTTCCAAAGAGGAGCAACGGCAGCGTTTACTCCGTAGATTGGACATCCCAGAGAAAAACTGGAAATTCTCCCCTGGGGATCTATCAGAACGAAAGTTATGGGATCGCTATCAAGAATGCTATGAGGAAGCGATCAACAAAACCTCAAAATCCCATGCCCCTTGGTATGTAATTCCGGCTGACGATAAAAAAGCGGCAAGGGTCTTGGTCGCCAAAATACTATTGGATTCGTTAAAAAAACTTAAAGATGTTAAACCCCCAGAGCTAGATGCGAAAATAAAGGCTAATTTAGAAAGCTTTAAACAAGAACTGGAAAAAGAAACCCCATGAGAATTATCCTAATTATTGCCATTCTTGGTTGTCATGTGCTTAGCGCACAGACCAAAGATGAAAAACAACTAAGGGCTATTTATGATATGGCATTGACCAATGGCAAGGCTTATGATTGGTTGAACTATTTGTCCAATCAAATTGGCGGACGTTTGTCCGGTTCCATACAAGCGCAACAGGCCGTAGATTATACCAAAAATCAATTGGATTCCTTAGGATTGGATCGTGTTTGGTTGCAACCCGTTATGGTTCCCAAATGGGTGCGGGGAACCCCAGAATTTGCCTATATAGAAACAAGACCTGGATTGACCACCAACGTGCCTATCTGCGCACTTGGAGGGTCCGTGGCTACACCGGACGCAGGTCTTAAAGGAAAAATAATAGAGGTACAAGGAATCGAAGACTTGGAAGCTTTGGGCAAAGACGTCATTAAAGGGAAGATCGTATTTTTTAATAGGCCCATGGACCCCACCCTGATCAGCACCTTTGAGTCGTATTCGGGTTGTGTGGACCAGCGGTATTCCGGTGCTGCGGAAGCGGGAAAGTTTGGTGCGGCCGGTATTATCGTGCGTTCCATGAATCTAAGGTTGGACGATCTGCCCCATACGGGTTCCATGAGTTATGGTGATACGCCCGTTCAAAACAGGATACCTGCTGCAGCCATTAGTACCAAGGGCGCGGAGCTATTGAGTACGACCTTAAAACTTAATCCCGATATCAAATTTTACTTCAAACAAAATTGCAAACAGTTCGACGATGTAGAATCATACAACGTCATAGGTGAAATAAAAGGGTCTACCTATCCCAATGAGATAATGGTCGTTGGTGGGCATTTGGATTCGTGGGACTTGGGTGATGGTTCCCATGACGATGGTGCCGGAGTGGTCCAAAGTATGGATGTATTGCGTTTAATAAAAGCCAGCGGGTACCAACCGCAGCGCACGATACGTGTCGTACTTTTTATGAATGAGGAAAATGGGTTACGGGGCGGTAATAAATATGCGGAAGTGGCCAAGAACAAGAACGAAAACCATGTTTTTGCATTGGAGAGTGATGCAGGCGGATTTACCCCAAGAGGTTTCTCCTTTGATTGCTCCGATGCGGATTTTGAACAAGTTAAAAGTTGGAAACCCCTCTTTGAGCCCTATTTGATTCACCAGTTTGTCAAAGGCGGAAGTGGTGCCGATATTGGTCCGTTAAAAGATGAAAATCTGGTGCTGTCCGGTTTACGACCAGATTCGCAACGGTATTTTGACCATCACCATGCGGAAAACGACACCTTTGAACACGTGAACAAGCGTGAACTGGAACTCGGTGCGGCTACCATGGCCAGTTTGGTCTATTTGGTGGATAAATATGGATTTGGGGTTCCTAAAAAAATTAAGGGATAGGCATTTTTATTTCTTAGGAAATTTCAACGATATAGTTTTGCTAAGGGCATTATTGTAGCTGATATCCGTTAAATACGGAGCTATTCCCATAATGTTTTGGAAGCCTTTAGGTATTTAGGTTTTGATAATTCTTCCTTCCATTTTTTTGAGATGTATGGACTTTGCTGAATCCTGGAATCTACCTTCTTAAAAATAGGGTTGTTCTTCCACATAGGTTCCGAAGGCCAATCGGCATTAATATATCCAATGGCTTTAATGACATCTTGGTAATTGTTCACGGTCTCAAAAAAGGGGATATACCACTGTTCCCAAATACTTGGTGCTTGGGTTTCGTTTTTTAAATCGGCATCAAAAAAGAGAGTACCGTCTTGAAGTACCGGACTGGCTTCCGCAATAAAAACAGGCTTTCCATGAGTTCTTGCAAATTGAAGCATTTGGGTGTCCGGATTTCCAAAATACGAATAGGCACACCAATCCACTAGATCATCCCCAGGGTACCAAGCTTCCAATACCTTTATATTGGAGCCATTTCCTTTGGATTGCCATACTAGGGCAACGTTGGCAACCTGCAATTGGTCAAAAATGTGGTGAATACGTTTCCAAGCCTTTAAATAGTACTTTCTGTTATAATGGTTCCAGTCCCACCCATCAAACTCATAGCCAATTCGTAGAAAAACAGGCCGTTGGGCCGCTTTTATCCAATTGGCAAGGGTAACTATAAGGCCATCATGTGTTCCCTTCGCCACTTTTTTCTCATGGCCCACCATTGACAGTCCTATGGATACCATGCTATGGGCAAAGGTGTCATCCTGCAAATAGCACTGCGCGCAGCTGTCGCCAGCACCCCAATTGGCTGGTTCTCCCAAGCCATCCAAACCTTTATTGATATGGCCAAAAGAGTTGGCACCGGGAGATAGATTGGTGTAAACCGTTATTCCTGCAGGAGCTTCAAAAAAATCGCAATATCCCGTTTCGTAGCCTTCCAATCCGCCAATTGCGTCCATGTCTTGTCC
>CALEYA010000148.1 GCA_937926215.1 uncultured Croceitalea sp.
GTAAAACAAAACAGTTAGAACTACGTTTAACTTCTAAAAACCAACCAGATGATTGTATACGGATACCGCTCTACCCATTTAAAAAGTGCCAATCTACCCAATGTAAAATGCCCAAATTGTGAAACCCAAAACCAGATGACGACAAGTGTCTATGGCCGTCATGTACATATTTTTTGGATTCCCTTGTTTCCCGCCGGGAATACCGGAATTTTTGAATGCCGCAATTGCCATAAGGGTTTCAAGAAAAACGAATTGAACGAGGATGGGAAATTGGCGTACAAAAACTTTAAAAGTCAGGTAAAAACCCCAATCTGGAAATATTCCGGTCTTGGCCTTATTGCCGTTTTAATCGCTTTTGGTTTCTATGCTAAAAAACAAGGTGATGCCGAGGTAGCTGAATACCTAGAGAACCCGGCCATGTACGATGTATATACTTTTAGAACGGAAGGAAACTACTATTCTACCTTTAAAGTGCTCCAAGTTTTTAAGGATAGCCTTTACGTTAGCTATAATGGTATGGAAACCAACAAACGCAGTGGTATTAAGGATATTGATAAGCCTGCAAACTATAGCGATAGTCTGTATTATGTTCTCACGACCAAGAATATTGAAAGCCTGAAGGAATCCGGGGATTTAGTAGATATTGAAAGATAGCGCCCTTCTTTAAAGCATTTAATATAGCCAACAACCTTCCTTAGAATTCGTACCTTGTACTAGTAACGAGTTATTCTAAGTATTTTGGCTGAATTCATTAAAATATATAATGAAAATCCCAATCCTAAGGAAATTGCAAAAGTAGTTAAGGTGCTTAGGGATGGCGGTTTGATCATATATCCTACCGACACGGTATATGGGTTAGGTTGCGATATCACCAAAAGTCGTGCTTTGGAAAGAATAGCGCGTATCAAAGGCATCAAACTCGCAAAGGCCAATTGGTCTTTTATCTGTGAAGACTTAAGTAACTTGTCCGACTATGTAAAGCAAATAGACACGGCGACGTTTAAGCTGCTAAAACGGGCTACCCCTGGACCATATACATTTATCCTTCCAGGAAATAATAACCTGCCACGGGATTTTAAAAAAAGGAAAACGGTTGGGATTCGGGTGCCTGACAATAACATCGCGCAAGCTTTGGTTTCCGAATTGGGCAATCCTATTGTTTCTACTTCTATACGGGATGAAGATGACGTACTGGAATACACTACGGACCCCGAACTTATTTTTGAAAAATGGGAAAGTTTGGTGGATGTAGTTATTGATGGTGGTTATGGCGCCAATGTTGCCTCAACGGTAATTGACGTATCCGTTAGTCCACCGGAAGTCATACGGGAAGGAAAAGGAAGTTTGGATATTCTATAAATCGGCAAGTTCCCAGAGATTCATTGAATTCTAAAAGTGTTCCCCTTAGCCGTTATTTTTTGTGCCCTACACAAAAAAAGGCGGCCCATGGCCGCCTTTAGCTTATCTCTTATACAACGTACTAGTTGATTTCAGGATCTTTCATCCCTTCTTCAATCATGCTGTAGAACTGATCGATTTTTGGAAGAACCACAATACGCGTTCTTCTGTTTTTGGACTTGTCGCTTTCGGAAACAGGCACAAACTCTGCACGTCCGGCAGCGGTCATCCTTTTAGGATCTACACCGTAATCTTTCTGAAGGATACGTACAATGGAAGTTGCCCTCTTGGCACTCAAATCCCAGTTGTCCAACAACACCCCTTTTCGGTAAGGCACATTATCCGTATGGCCTTCCACCATAAACTCAAAATCTGGTTTGTTGTTCACTACTTTAGCAACCTTGCCTAAGACTTCCTTAGCCGCATTGGTTACATTGTAGCTACCACTGCTAAACAAAAGTTTGTCCGAAATGGAAACAAACACAACGCCTTTTTCTACACTTACTTCAATATCCTCATCATCCAAATTCCCTAAAACACCTTTTAAGCTTTGTACCAAAGCAAGGTTAACGGAATCCCTTCTTGTAACGGCATTCTGTAACTTACGAATGGTCAAATCCTTTTCTTGTAGGCTTTCCAAAGATTTCTCCAAGTTTTCTGCGCCTTTGGCAGTCAAGGTAGTTAAATCGCCCATATTGTTGATCAACTCCTGATTGTTGGCTTTTAGGAAAGCGTTTTGCTCTGCCAAAGATTCCATTTTAGAGGCTACGGAAGCTTTTTCCTCCAAACAATCGTTCAATTTTACCGTAGCGGAATTCAGCAAATCCTGCGTTTCCATTTGTTTAGCTTCCAGCTCCGCATATTTTTTTTGGGATACACAAGAAGTCAAAAGGATTCCTAAACTCAATGTTCCTAGAATAATTTTTTTCATAGTATGAATATTATAAACTGGTTAATTAAATACTTTTCAGTTAGCTGCTGCAAAATTATAAGAATTGGATGTCAGCAAGTTTTCCTCTCCGTTAATCTTTTACTAAAATGTTAAAATCCGTTATACCATGTACGAAGTGGGACCATACAATGGATGTTACCATATGGTATTTTAAGGGAATTTTAGCTTTTTCACGTTTCCTGTACATTTCCCCAAAGTACCTATAAAAACTAATATGTGCCCTTAAAATAGCAAGGCTGTGCATGGGTTTTAGCTGTGTTAAAAACCTAAAGGCGGCAATGCCGTCCAAAACCAAGCGCATAAAAATAAGCGGTAAGGAATGCTGAATAGGTAGGTTTTTGACAATGGAAAACAAGGAATTCCTAAAATTCAAAAAAGTTTTGTTGGGATTGGAATTCTTTAAGGTAAAACCGCCTAAGTGATAGACGTGGCTTAACCCCACATAATACACCCGGTTTCCACGATTTTTTGCACGCCAGCAAAGGTCTATTTCTTCCTGGTGGGCAAAATAGCGTTCATCAAAGCCATTTAGCTCCTTAAACAAGCCTTTTCGGATAAACATACAGGCTCCTGTAGCCCAGAATACTTCAGTAATATCGTCATATTGGCCTTCATCTTTCTCCAAGGCCTGAAATATTCGGCCTCTACAAAATGGATACCCAAACTTGTCCAAAAAGCCGCCGCCGGCCCCTGCATATTCAAAATGTCCTTTGTTTTTAAGGTCCAGAATCTTTGGTTGGGCGATGCCTACCTCTCTTTTATCCTTAAACAGTTCCAATATGGGCTCGGTCCAATTGGGCGTCACTTCAACATCCGAATTTAAAAGACAGTATACCTCCTCATCAACAAATTCCAACCCTCTGTTATAACCTCCGGCAAAACCCAAGTTTTCCGAATTTTCAATGATAGTTACGTTAGGGAAAGCGTCTTTGAGCATAGCAACGGAGCCATCATTAGAAGCGTTGTCAATAACATATATGGAGGTATCCGGGGTATATTGCACCACTTTAGGTAGGTAGGACTTTAACAGTGCTTCCCCATTCCAGTTTAATATGACTACGGCTAGTTTCAAAGCGGGGCAAATTAACGGCTAAAATCAGGAATTTCCTTTAGAAAAGTATATTTTTCTGCTTTGTGGTCCATTTGGCAATAGTAATGTTGCAAGCCATTGGTGACCATCAAATAGGTTGCGTTCAAGCGCTTATTGTAAATTGCAATTTGATCAAAGGTTTTTTGGTCCACCTGTATTTCGGGTGCTTTGCACTCCACCAATAGGAGGATGCTTCCATCTGGATTAAAGACAAGAAGGTCATATCGTTTTGCAATACCGTTCACGTGCAACTGTTTCTCAAGGTTGATCAGGCTTTTGGGATATCCTTTTGTGGTGATCAAAAAATGGACCGTATGCTGTCTTACCCATTCTTCCGGTTGAAGCATCACAAATTTTTTGCGGATAATATCAAAGATTTGGATGCCTTTTTCGGTATTTTTAAACCGAAAATCAAATTTGGAAAAATTAAGCTGTCGCATTCGACAAATTTGACGATTTTTTTTAAATGGAAGAAGCAAAACGTATTGCAACAGATATCAAGAACGGTCAGTTAAAGCCTATTTATTTTTTAATGGGCGATGAACCGTATTATATAGACCAACTGGCGTCCTTTATTGAAAAATCCGTCCTGTCCGAAGCTGAAAAAGGGTTCAACCAAATGACCATTTACGGCAAGGACACCTCTATAGATGAGATAGTTTCCAACGCCAAGCGCTACCCTATGATGGCGGAACACCAAGTAGTCATAGTAAAGGAAGCGCAGCACCTGTCAAGAACCATCGAAAACCTGGCGTCTTACGCTGCCCAACCACAACCAACGACCATATTGGTTATTTGCTACAAATACAAAAAGTTGGACAAGCGTAAAAAACTCTACAAAATCATTAAGAAGGAAGGGGTTCTTTTTGAGAGTAAAAAATTGTACGAGAAACAAGTGGCCGATTGGATACGTAGGGTCTTGTTGGGTAAAGGATATCAAATTGCCCCTAAAGCAGCGGCTTTATTGGTGGAATTTTTAGGAACGGACCTCAGTAAAATAAACAATGAACTTGAAAAATTGTACATAGTAGTACCAAAGGACACACAGATTACCGCGCAACTTGTGGAAAAGCACATCGGGATCAGTAAGGATTTCAACAATTTTGAGCTTAAGAAAGCGATAGGGGAACGGAATGTGCAAAAAGCGACCCGTATCATCAATTACTTTGCGGAGAATCCAAAAGACAATCCTTTTGTAGTCACCGTTTCTTTAGTTCACAACTTTTTTGTGCAACTCCTCCAATATCATGGGTTAAACGATAGATCTCCTAAATCCGTCGCCCAAGCCTTGGGTGTAAATCCCTATTTTGTTCAAGAGTATCAAATTGCCTCTAAGAACTATCCCATGAAACGGGTGAGTGCGGTTGTCTCCAGTCTTAGGACCTTGGATTTGAAAGGTAAAGGCGTAGGCGCGCATAATATGGGCCAACACGACCTTTTAAAAGAACTGCTGACCGCCATTTTCTAACTCGGTAATGGATAAGATTTCAACCTTAACGGCACTTATGCAGGTAAGGGTTAATCCTTGTTAAACTAAAAGTTGTTTTCTACTTTTTATCCAAGCTGTATTTCCCTGGACCTACCAAAAAGATAACCGCAAAAAAGAGGGCATATAATAGGGCCAATTCTTTTTTGGCAAAGGGATCCGCACCATGGGTGATAAAAGCAGCAACCAGCATCGTTGCCAAAGCCGGTACGGCCGCATACCTTGTTTTAAATCCCATAATCAATAATATTGGTGCTACGAATTCGCCAATGACCGCTAAAAATAAAGATGGGGCTTCTCCAATACCTATAGGGTCGGGAAAACTAAAATTACCGGCCAAAAGATTCTGAAGTTTTGGAAGTCCGTGGACAAAAAGCATGATCAAAGAGGGGACTATTCTTAAGACAGCTAGTCCAGCGTGATGTAATGTATTGGTTTTCATATAAACGGGGGGTTAGTATTGCTGCAAATTAATTTTTTTTACTGGAATATCAAATACCGTAAATTCTGTCTTTAAAAAACAAACGGGTGTTTTTTAAGAAGGGCTTTTCTCTAATCAACTAAGAATATGGAGCAGCTAACGGACAATCACTTAGAATGCATTAGTTGCATTCTTGCAAAACCTTAATGTTTTTAAATTGTTCCCAAATCTTGTGATCAACTTCTTTTGGGGAAATATGGAATGAAACAATATGTTTTTCGGTTTTTTGACAAACGGACTCTTTTACTATAACGTTTAGGTCAATATAGTCCTTTGTAAAAAAAGGATCAAAAACCCGCATCTTCCCTATAAAACCTGTCTGGGTTTTAATGAACAGGCATATTGACGAATCTGGGATACTAATAGGCCCCTCATTTTCATTCCCCTTTAATACCATATTTGCAAGTCCATTGTAATATTCAACAAGGTTCTTTTCCAAGAAACTTACGGACATCGGTTCCTTAAAATCCACAAACCAGGTAAAATGATACATCCAGAACTGATCACTAGTTTTATCTGCCCAACCCGGCGCGAATAGCACATCTTCAAAACCTACAAGGTCAATTTCCGGTGCAAATTCAAGTGGAAATGCCAATAATTCATTTCTCCAATTATCAGGTGCATCCAATGCGCTCTTGAATTCTTGTCCAAACACTATCAAACTACCGACTGCCATAAAACAGCACGTAAAAAATGTCTTCTTGCCCATACTTTTTCTTTACTAGTTACCACGCCCCAAATAGGCCCGTATTGATTTTATTTTACCTTTCATGTCAAAAGTTACGACATCCATAACGAACAGCTCTTCTTTACCAGCAATTGTAATTTTAAGTTCCGCAGCAACGGCATCCTCATTTTCGTAGGTGGAAAGTACGGCTATTTCTATGGAATCGGTATTACCAAAGTTTTTGGCAGTTTCAGCAATGGCGTTTGCTTTTCCGGTTACGCTTATCTTCCAATCCCTAAGCGTAATGTTTTCAGCAAACAAGGCGGAAACCCCGTCCAGGTCCTTTTGGGCATATTTATGCAAATATTCCAAGCATAACTGTTTATTTGAGTTTGTGGCCATTCTACTTCCTTTATTGGTTTACAAAGTCACTTATGTTCTACAAAATCCAAAGAATTTCGATATTAAACAAGGACAAGACAAAAGTTCTTTTTATCTTGTTATGTGTCAAAAAATCAATCAATTAACCTAAAATCCATTTGAAATGAGAACACTATTAAAAGTGTGTGTGATAGCACTACTGACATTACAATCCAATTTAGCACAGGATTTTCAGTTTAAGGCGGCGGACATTGATATTCCGCACGAAAAATTTGTACTTCCCAATGGGCTTACCCTTTTAGTACATGAAGACCATAAAGCACCAATTGCGGCCGTTAATGTTTGGTACCATGTAGGTTCCAAAAACGAAAAACCGGGAAAGAGTGGGTTCGCCCATCTTTTTGAGCACTTGATGTTCAACGGTAGCGAGAATTATAACAAAGACTATTTTCAGGCTTTGGAGAGTATTGGGGGGACCGACCTTAACGGTACCACCAATAATGACAGAACCAATTACTTTCAGAATGTTCCTATTTCCGCTTTGGATCAGGTATTGTTTTTAGAGTCTGACCGCATGGGACATCTCCTAGGGGCCATAGATCAAGCAAAACTGGACGAGCAGCGTGGTGTTGTCCAAAATGAAAAACGCCAAGGGGAAAACCAACCTTATGGCAAACAATGGAACTACCTAACCAAAACCTATCCTAAAGGCCATCCGTATTCTTGGACGGTCATCGGCGAAATGGAAGACCTTAACGCGGCTTCCTTGGAAGACGTACAAGAATGGTTTAAATCTTATTACGGGGCGGCAAACGCAGTAATTTCCGTAGCTGGGGACGTAGAACCCAAAGCAGTATACGAAAAGGTCTTGAGCTATTTTGGTGATATCCCGGCCGGGCCAACGGTAGAAAGACAAGAAATCAATATCCCGGAGAAGAATTATGATACGTACCAAGTATATGAGGATAGGGTACCGGAAACCCGAGTATTGTTTGCGTGGAATACGCCGCAGTTTGGAGCAAGGGAGGACATCCATTTCGATTTAATTGCTGCAATTTTAACCAGTGGTAAGAATTCCCGATTGTATAAGAAGTTTGTGTATGAGGATCAAACGGCTAGCGGCGCGGTTTCTTTTCAAGCATCGTCAGAGATTGCAAGCCGTTTTATTGCTTATTTGAACGTGAAACCAGGGCAGGATGCCAAAAAGTTAGAGCAGGAATTGGGGCAGGAAATCGAGAATTTTATAACCAATGGTCCCACGGAAGCCGAACTAAAACGTGTAAAATCTGCCTACTTTGCCAATTTTATCAAAGGATTGGAACGCATTGGAGGTTTTGGCGGGGTTTCCGATATTTTGGCCTCCAACCAAACCTATCACGGAGATGCCAATTATTACAAGAAACAACTACAATATGCAGAAAGTGCCACTATACAAGATTTAAAGAATACTGCGGCAAAATGGTTATCAAAAGGAAAACATATTTTGGTATGCAGTCCTTTTCCAGAGTATGAAGTGGCTAAAAGTGGGGTAGACCGTTCAAAATTACCGGAACTGGGACCTCAAAAAAGCTCAAGTTTTCCGGAATTACAACGTACCAAACTTTCCAACGGATTGGATATTGTATTGGCCCAAAGGAAAGGCGTATCTACCTTGGTAATGAGTTTGGTCTTCGATGCCGGTTATAAAACCGATTATATTGCCAGCCCTGGAACGGCATCCCTTGCCATGAACTTAATGGACGAAGGCACCAAAAATAGAAACTCGTTAAAGATCAACGAAGAACTCCAACTGTTGGGGGCTTCCTTGAACACGTTTTCCAATCAAGACTTGTCCAATGTGGATATGACTACCCTAAAACCAAGTTTTGAAGCCAGTTTGAATTTATTTGCTGACGTTGTCCTGAATCCGGAGTTTCCTGAAAGTGAATTTAATAGATTGCGCGATGAGCAAATCAACAATATAAAAAGGGAGAAATCACAACCTATTTCCATGGCGTTGCGTGTTATGAATAAGTACATGTACGGGGAAGACCATCCGTATAGCAACCCTTTTACAGGAACGGGCTATGAGGATACCGTAGAAAAACTATCGCGGGCCGATGTCATCAAATTTTACGATACTTGGATAAAACCCAACAATGCTACGCTAGTGGTTACCGGTGACATGGAAATGTCCGAACTAAAATCCAAAGTGGAGAAGGCATTTGGAAAATGGAAAAAAGCTGATGTTCCTAAAATTGCCTTTAAGGCTCCAAGCGCCAATACCAAAAACACGCTGTATCTAATGAACAGACCAGAATCCGCCCAATCCGTAATTATAGCAGGACATCTGACCGACAAGTATGGCGCGCTATCAGAAGTGGCCCTTGAGCAAATGGTCAGTATCCTTGGTGGGGATTTTACTTCTAGGATCAACATGAATTTAAGGGAAGATAAACACTGGTCCTATGGTTCCGGGGGTTTTGTATTGGGCTCAAAAGAAGAACGTCCATTTTTGGTATATGCTCCCGTGCAAACGGATAAGACAGCAGAATCGGTTACTGAGTTACGTAAAGAGATTTCAGAGTTTATTACCACCAGACCGGCCACACAAGAAGAGTTGGACAAGGTAAAAACGAATCAGGTGTTAAAGCTACCGGGGCAATGGGAAACCAATAGCTCGGTAAATTCCTCTGTGCGAAATATGATCCGTTATGATTTGCCCGACGATTATTACAAAAAGTACGATCAGAACGTACGAAACCTTTCTTTGAGCGAGGTGCGTAAGGTTGGGCAAGCAGTTATAAAACCGGAAGAAGTCAATTGGTTTATGGTTGGCGATAGGGCTAAAATTGCCAATAAATTGGATGAACTTGGCTTTGATGCCATTATTGAAATCGATGCTGATGGCAATCCCGTAGTTCCCGCGGTCCAGACGGATACGGAAATAAAAAATTAGGACTAAAACAAACGCCCCGAAAAATCGGGGCGTTTTTTATAACAATTTAGGGAAGCTCTCTGGGTCGGCTTCATGCATAATGGCATACACTTTTTCAAAAATATCCTCTTCGTTGGGTTTTGAAAAATAGTCCCCGTCCGTAGCGTAGGCGGGACGATGCGCTTTGGCCGTTAATGTCTGCGGTTCGCTGTCCAAATGGGCATAAGCCCCTTGTTTTTCCAATAATTCCTGTAATAAATAAGCGGAACAACCACCTGGCATATCTTCATCTATAATAAGCAGTCGGTTTGTTTTTTGTATGCTTTTGACCACATCATGTCCAATATCGAAGGGTAAAAGGGATTGTGCATCTATCACCTCAGCATCAATACCAACGGACAACAGTTCTTTGGCGGCCTTTTCAACAATGCGTAGCGTAGAACCATAGGACAACAACGTAATATCCGTTCCTTCTTTCAAAGTTTCCACTACGCCAATGGGTGTGCAGAAACTTCCCAAGTTGGTCGGTTTGGGTTCTTTAAGCCGATAGCCATTAAGGCTTTCAATAACCAATGCCGGTTCGTTACCTTTCATCAAGGTGTTATAAAAGCCAGCGGCTTGCGTCATGTTTCTAGGCGTTAAAATATGGATACCTCGCAACAAATGGATCAAACCACCCATTTGCGAACCGGAATGCCAAATACCTTCCAAACGATGCCCACGTGTGCGGATAATCATTGGTGCAATTTGCTTACCAACAGTTCTATAACGTAAAGTGGCTAAATCATCACTTAACGTTTGAATAGCGTATAAGATATAATCCAAATATTGGATTTCCGCGATAGGGCGTAGCCCGCGCAAAGCCATTCCTATTCCTTGACCTACGATTGTCGTTTCCCGAATACCGGTATCTGCAATACGCAGGTTGCCATACTTTTTTTGCAAGCCCTCCAATCCTTGGTTTACATCGCCAATATTTCCGGTATCCTCTCCAAATACCAAGGCATTCGGATAGGTTTCGAATAACTTATCAAAATTATCCCGAAGCACCACACGACCATCAACGATTTCAGGAGTGTCAGCATAGGTTGGGGGAGTGGCCGCTATTTTTCTTACGGCAGCGTCCGAATCATCATAAAGGTTTGCACTAAAAACGGCCTGTGTTTCGTTTAAAAAACTATCCAGCCAAGTCTTTAGGGCTGTTTTTTCGTTGCTGTTTTCCCCAATTAGATATCTAAAGGCCTTTCGAGCGTGCAGGGCCAGATCTTTTTTGATAGGCTCCTCAATTGCAATAAGATCGTTTCGAACCTTGGTGATAGAGGCTTTATTCGGACTTGCGGCCGCAGCTTGCCCCAATAGTTGTGCAAGTACTTTTTTCTGTTCTAAATGTGGTGAAAGAAATTCTGCCCATGCCGCTTTTTTGGCATTACGGACTTCTTGCTTACAGCTTTTTTCAATAGCTTTAAGTTCTTCTTCCGTTGCAATACTATTTTCAAGGATCCATTCCCTGAATTTTTTGTTGCAATCGTATTCACGTTCCCATTCCAAACGCTCCGGACTTTTATAACGTTCGTGTGAACCTGAAGTGGAATGCCCTTGTGGCTGCGTAAGGTCCGTAACATGGATTAAGACAGGTACATGCTTTTCCCTGGCAATGTCGGAAGCATTTTCATAAGCATGGATCAAGGCGGTATAGTCCCATCCTTTTACTTTTAAGATTTCAAAGCCTTCATGCTGGTCGTCGCGTTGAAACCCTTTTAAAACCTCTGAAATATCGCTCTTTGTAGTGTGATATTTTGCGGGTACGGAAATGCCATATGCATCATCCCAAACACTGATGACCATGGGTACTTGCAATACGCCTGCGGCATTTAGGGTTTCAAAAAAATGCCCTTCACTAGTACTTGCATTTCCAATGGTACCCCACGCCACCTCATTTCCATCATTGGAAAAGTTGGTTTGGTCGATACCCTTTACATTTCTATAAATTTTTGAGGCCTGGGCCAATCCTAACAATCTAGGCATTTGACCGGCGGTACAAGAAATATCCGCGCTGCTATTGGTTTGTTCCGTGAGGTTTTTCCAAGAACCATCTTCATTAATACTATGGGTCACAAAATGGCCACCCATTTGCCTTCCGGCACTCATAGGTTCCTTGGTAATGTCCGTAGTGGCGTAAAGTCCGTGAAACAGTGCTTTTGGCTCTAAATGTCCTAAGGCCATCATAAAAGTCTGATCCCGGTAATAACCGCTTCTAAAGTCCCCTTTTTGAAAAGCCCTTGCCATGGCCAATTGCGGCAGTTCCTTTCCGTCACCAAAAATCCCGAACTTGGCCTTGCCCGTCAATACCTCACGTCTTCCCAACAAACTACACTCCCTACTGGTCACGGCAATCCTATAATCCTCCAAGATCTGGGCTTGAAAATCATCAAAGGAAATAGCGTTGCTTGTTTCAGGATCAGTCTTCATGGGCAATTGATATTTTGTGCAAAAATACTACATGAAGAACATTTAAACTAATCAATTTATTGTCATTTCATTTAAAAAATCACAAAAAAATGTTACAAAAGTGAAGATATCAAGAAAATAAAAGCTTAAAACGAGGTTTATTTTAGGAATTTGATAATCAAAACCATTTTCTAGTAAACAAACCGATCAACGTTCTAGGACTTAGGGTGACGACAAACCGAATACGCTCCCCATAATTATCCAGTGATGGTTCAAATCCATTGGTGGAATACAGGGGGAAATACAATTCAAAAAAATCGGTGACCAAATTTAAGCGTACCCCAGAATCATAAAAAAACCGGGCGCTTTCGCTTCTATTGCGTATACCACCCACATCACCATAAACTTCAATCCATTGCCATACATTGATACTGGCGTTTGCGGTAACGATCCAATCGTTGCCAAACCTGTTGTCAAAGATGGATTTAAATCCCCCTTCGGCAGGGATAAACTGCTGACTGGTAATGCCCGTGGCGTTTTGCGAACGGTTCAGATAATTTAAATCGAACAAATAATCCGTTGGGCGGTCCAGGGCAAAACTAAAAAAATCGGAACCGGAATCGTTGAACAAAAACTTACCGGCATAAAACCTTAAATTAAGCTGTCGGTTGTTATCGAACAAGGTCCTCTTTTCCCATTCAAAGGAAACTTTGGAAAAATTACTGGCCAACTGGGCATCCAATACCCAAGACTTAAAGTGAAGGATATTATTGTCCACATCGCCATAACGCACATTGAATACGGAGAAATCCGGCTCGGTATCAATTTGGTCTATGATACTTTCGTCAATATCACGAAATACATTACGAACCCTAAAAAACAAAAACTGTCTTCTATTGGCAATAAAATCTTCTGGACGCCAAGTAAAGGTAGCGGAAGGCGTAATGGTTGTAAACCTGGAATTAAAGTCAAAAAAGGAAGTCCCACCGCTTAGCGCATAACTAAAGGAATTCAATTTCCCCTCATTATAAAAACGACGCATTCGAAAGCCTGCGCTCCCTACCAAGGACTTTTCACGTGAGGAATATTGTGGTTTTATATCAAAACGAAATGGTCGATCTATAAACGATTTGTTATTGATGGTAATCCCTGCGGAAATTCCCGTATTTACGTTGAACTTAAATTCTGGGACGTAAAAAATTTGGTTGTAATAGGGGTTTTCGGTATCCTTAAAAAAGCGAAGTTGTAGTTTTTTATTACTCGATAAAAATCCGTTCAGGCTTTTCCAGTTGTCCCGTTGATTAACTTCCGGGATTTTTTTATCATAATTCAATACCAATCTTCGCTCGCCTTTATTGGGTATGGTAAAGGTTTTGGAGCTGTCAATATCCCTAAGCCAATATTTGGAGATTACGGAATCCCGCTCTAACCCAAAAAGGGAAATAGGCACTTTGGAACCGGTTTTGTTTTTTATGGTAAAGGTGATGGAGTCCTCAGATTTGGAAACTTCGTTTATCTTAAAATCAATATTGTTCCTTAAGGCTACATATTCGCTAAAAAACCAATCAATATCCTTTTCGGACTTCGCTTTAAGAAGGCTTTCCAAATCGGCTGCTTTTAAGTTAGGGGTCAACTTATGTTGTTCGTAGAAGGTTTTAATACCATCATTGATCTTATCATACCCTATGTATTCCCCTAAATAGGCTATTCCCAGCCCCGCTTTATACCGATTGGCAATACGTTGGTTCCACTTGGTCAACGAATCATTGGGCGTAGCTAATGACTGATGGTCGTTTCTTCGCACGGCCGCCATCTGTAACAGGTAATACTGCTCGTTAAAATCCATTTTTGCCAAGGTGTAGGGCCTAAAACCCCATAAACGGGATAATTTACCGGTCCACTTTTGATCTGGATACTTCTCGTTTACATATTCAATAAGCAAATAATTGACGATCCCGTCGTTCACCCAACGTTCCTTACGTTCATCCAAGAACAAGGTTTCGTTCACAAAATGGTTTAGTGCGGTTTTCAGGAACTTCATCTCAAATTGAAACTGCTCACTGTAAGGCCTTATAAAATTGGGAAGTTGATTGATACCGAAGAGTGGGTTCCTATTGTAATCGTATTCCGAAACCAATAAGTTTTCATGGGGATAGGTCCCAAGCTTGTTTTTCATAAAATCCAATACCCTATTGATGGAAATTCCTTGGGAAATCCCATCATACTTAGAGGCTTCCAAATCCGTTGTCACGGTCATGGCCTCCGTGATGTGTGTCGTGAACCTTTTTTCCGGGGTTAGGATGATTTGGTTGTTTTTTCGGTTTTTGCCGGATAAGGTCGCGTGGTTTCCAAGGGAGAAATCGGTTATGGAAGTGGTCTTGTAGTTCGTAGCCAAATGAAGCCCTTTGGGATATTTTATTCTAATCTCCGTTTGTGCAACGTCCGTGGCCAGGTCATTTAAATCCTTATTGGAGTACAACTTCCATTCGCCATCAAAAATAGCCGGGGTTAAATACCAATCCTTTAAGTTATATCCTCCTTTATACCCATAACCGTATCCCGTATATCGGCTGCTTGGTAATTCTACGGTATAGGTTAGGTGCAGGGTAATGGATTCCCCCGGGGCAAGCGTAGTGGGTAAGGCAATATGAACAATATCCCTTGCAGCGGTCCTTTTCCATGTTAAACCGTTATAACCGTTATCTACAATGCTAATGACATTGGTCTTTCCCCTATTCTTATCCTTGGCCAAATGGAGGCTTTTCTTAAACTCTTCGCCAAAGCGTTTTGCCAAAGCCGTCTTTTTGCTGGAATAGGCGTGGTTCCAGTCATTAAAATAAAGGGCGTTTAGACCAACCTCGCTATTATTCTGGTAAGTAAACTCCTGTTTAATGGTAATATCATGCGTCTCCCCATCCAGCGTAGCGGAAATTATGTTGGTATGCTGCCCAAAAGTAGTTGCGGTAGGGATTACGGCAAATAGGGTAGTAAGGAAAAGAAGAAGAACGAATTTGTTTTTCAAACTTAGTGTGTGTTAGAAATTGGGGCTCATACTATGTCCTTTATAATAAGCATCAATAATTTCAACGGCCTCTTCCGCCGTATCCACCAAACGAATAAGATCCATATCTTCTGGACTAATGTTCTTTTCGGTCAACATGGTATTTTTTATCCATTCGAATAAGCCCTTCCAAAAATCGGTCCCGACAAGGATGATAGGGAATTTGCCTATTTTCTTGGTCTGGATCAAGGTTATGGCCTCAAAAAGTTCATCCAAAGTGCCAAACCCACCGGGCATCACCACAAAACCCTGAGAGTACTTGACGAACATTACTTTGCGCACAAAGAAATAATCAAAATCCAAACTCTTATCAGAATCTATATAGGGATTGTCATGCTGCTCAAAAGGCAAATCGATATTTAGCCCAACAGAGGTTCCCCCAGCTTGGCTCGCCCCTTTATTACCCGCTTCCATTATACCTGGTCCACCACCAGTAATAACACCATATCCAGAGGACGCCAATTTTTCGGCGACCGCTACCGCTAATTCGTAATACGGGGCTCCCGGCTTGGTACGGGCGGAACCAAAAATAGAAACGCAAGGGCCAATGGCACTCATGCGCTCAAAACCATTGACGAATTCCCCCATTATTTTAAAAATGGCCCAGGAATCGTTGGTCTTTATTTCGTTCCAACCTTTAGGGTGTAGTTCTTTTCTCATAGTAGTATCTTAAACTGCATTGGCAACCTGCTTATTGCCTGCCTGTAATTCTTTTATTAAAAACTGGGCTGTATAACTCTTCGTATCCTTGGCCACCTCTTCCGGGGTGCCTTTGGCAACGATCAGGCCACCACCGCGGCCTCCTTCATATCCAATATCGATAATATGGTCCACCATTTTAATGACATCCATATTGTGCTCAATGACAAGGACGGTGTTCCCTTTATCCACCAGTTTATTCAAAACTTCCATGAGCACCCGTATATCTTCAAAATGAAGACCAGTCGTAGGTTCATCCAAAATATAGAAGGTATTGCCCGTATCCCTTTTAGAAAGTTCGGTAGCCAGTTTTACGCGTTGCGCCTCGCCACCGGATAGGGTAGTGGACTGCTGTCCTAAAGAAATATAACCCAAACCAACATCAACAATGGTCTTAAGCTTCCGATGTATTTTTGGGATATTCTCAAAGAAGTCAACGGCTTCGTTCATGGTCATTTCCAACACATCTGCAATGGACTTCCCTTTATAGCGGATTTCCAAGGTTTCCCTATTAAATCGTTTTCCGTTACAGGTTTCGCATTCGACATAGACATCAGGAAGGAAATTCATTTCGATGACTTTCAATCCACCGCCTTGGCACGTCTCACAACGTCCCCCTTGGACGTTAAAACTAAATCGGCCGGGTTTGTAACCCCTAATAGTGGCCTCCGTTGTTTTTGCGAACAAGCTCCGAATTTCACTAAAGGTCCCCGTATACGTAGCCGGATTGGAACGTGGTGTGCGTCCGATAGGGGATTGATTGATATCAATCACTTTATCAATATGTTCCAACCCCTTTATTTTTTTATAGGGCATGGGCTTTTTCACCCCATTGAAATAGTAGGCGTTCATAATGGGATAAAGCGTTTCGTTGATCAAGGTGGATTTCCCACTTCCGGATACGCCGGTCACCCCAATCATTTTTCCCAATGGAAATTCTGCCGTAACGTTTTTAAGGTTATTCCCCGTACACCCGGTAAGTACTATTTTTTTGCCTGAACCTTTTCTTCGGTTTTCAGGAACTTCAATTTCCCGTGCACCTGTAATATAATCCGCAGTGAGCGTATCGTAATTTTTTAAATCTGAAGGCTTTCCCTCTGAAATAATGGTTCCTCCATGTTTTCCCGCTTTTGGACCGATATCGATTACATGGTCCGCAGCTTCGATCATATCCCGATCATGCTCGACCACGATAACCGAATTTCCAATGTCCCTTAGCGAAATCAAGGAATTGATCAAACGTTCATTGTCCCGTTGATGCAACCCTATACTAGGTTCATCCAAAATATAAAGGACGCCTACCAATTGCGAACCTATTTGTGTGGCCAAGCGAATACGTTGCGCCTCACCACCCGAAAGTGATTTTGAACTGCGGTTAAGCGAAAGATAATCCAAACCTACATCCAACAGGAATGCAATACGCGTCCTGATTTCCTTAACAATTTCTTCTGCAATTTTCTTTTGATTGCCTTCTAATTTGGCCTCCAGTCGTTCAAAAAACTGCGCCAACTCCGCAATGTCCAAATGGGCCAACTCCGCAATATTTTTGTCCCCTATCTTAAAATACAAAGATTCCTTACGCAAACGTGAACCTTTGCAGGCTGGACAAGAAGTTTTATCCATATAGTCCTTGGCCCATCTTTTAATGGAAGTGGAATTGGCTTCTTCGAACTGACTTTTTATAAAATTGGAAATCCCTTCGTAATCAATGCGATATTCGCGTTTTACACCCAGGGTTTTGGAGTTGACCGCAAAACTCTCTTTGCCGCCGTTTAGAATAACCTCAAGACCATCCGGTTTTATCTTTTCAACAGGGGTTTCCATGTCAAAACCGTAGCGTTGGCCTATGGTTTCCAACTGTTTAAAGGCCCATGATTTTTTATACTCGCCCAAAGGGGCAATTCCACCTGCTTTTATGGATAGTTTTCTGTTGGGTAAAATTTTATCTTCATTGACCTGATACACATGCCCCAAGCCGTTACATTCTGGGCACATCCCTTTGGGGGAATTGAACGAGAAGGTATTGGGTTCCGGGGTAGGATAGGAGATTCCCGTTTCGGCACACATAAGGTCCCGGCTAAAATAACGGGGTTCGGCACCCCCTTCTTCCAAAACCATCAGCACATTATTGCCACTGTACATGGCCGTATTGATACTTTCGGACAGGCGTTTGTCAAATTCTTCGCCAACACCCACTTTTAGACGGTCGATTACAATCTCAATATCGTGTGTTTTGTAGCGATCCACCTTCATTCCTTTAATGATGTCCGTTACAACACCATCTACACGGACTTTTACAAAACCTTGTTTTCCAATCTGTTCAAAAAGTTCCCGGTAATGCCCTTTACGGGATTTGATGACAGGGGCAAGCACATTTATTTTCTTGTCCGCATACGCTTCCAAAATAAGTGCCTTTATTTGCTCATCACTATAGCTTACCATTTTTTTGCCCGTATTGTAGCTATAGGCATCTCCCGCGCGTGCAAAAAGCAATCGAAGGAAATCATAAACTTCCGTAATGGTGCCTACAGTTGATCGGGGTGACTTTGAGGTCGTCTTTTGTTCAATGGCAATAACCGGAGAAAGCCCATCAATCTTATCCACATCTGGGCGTTCTAAACCGCCCAAAAACTGTCTGGCATAGGCAGAAAAGGTCTCTATATACCGTCGTTGGCCCTCGGCATAAATGGTATCAAAAGCCAAAGAGGATTTACCGCTACCGGAAAGGCCGGTGATCACGACCAATTTCTCCCTTGGTATGGTAACATCTATATTCTTGAGATTGTGGACGCGGGCTCCGCGTACTTCAATGTTTTCTTCGTAGTTGATCATAGCACAAGCTGCTAAAATACGCAATTGACTGGTAAAAATGAAGGTCGATACACTTGCATTTTTGTTAATTGCTATTGTATTTTTGAAATATCATAAGAAAACCAAAAGCCATTACTTCGTAGTAATAAGGCTTTTATATGAAGCTATTAATTTTAGGTATCGACATTGTTCGACCTGACATCAATTTATCAATTATGAAGTTACTAGGTATAGGCTCGAGAATAGATCATTCGGAATATGGAAAAGGGGTAGTGACCAATGTATCCTCCAAACATTATTGGGTCACCTTTTTGGAATATGGTTTGGAAACCATTGACTTGGACTCGGATTTTGAAGTTATTGAAGCATTGGATGGTGATGTGGATTCCATAAGCTTTTTTGATGTGGAAAGTTCACTGGCGAAGATTTTGGAAAAATGGAGCGATACCCATGAAAAGGTAGCCTTAGCGGATAAATGGAAAGGTGGAAAATTGGTTTTGGAACCCGGGGATACTACCGCCAACAAAGAAATGCCCATTGATACTTTTTTCCATAAGATTGTGATGGTACGGGATCGTATACGTGTTATGGAACAAAAGATAAATAGCAGCAAAAATCTGGACGATCAAGAAAAGATAGACCTACAGCAATATATTACCCGCATCTATGGTTCCTTGACCAGTTTTAACGTGCTTTTTAAAACGAAAAATGACCATTTTGTAGGGGAGCGGGGGAAGGGTTAAACTCCAAACATCCTGATGTTTATTGATACACCCGAATATAATCCACCTCCATAGCACTCTCCGTAAAATTGGGGTCAATATCCGGTTCTATGGCGATGTTTAAAATGAAATAATAATCGGAATCAAAGGGCCATGTTTCCGTATTCTTTACGGTGGGATTGTACTCATAATGTTTGATACCGTCTACTTTAAATGTCATTTTCTCCGCAGTCCATTCCAAGGAATAGGTATGAAAGTCTTCGGATACG
>CALEYA010000149.1 GCA_937926215.1 uncultured Croceitalea sp.
AGTTATATCGAACTCACGTTAGTTAGGTGGGTTTGGCCTAATTAAAATGGTGGTTTTTATAGCTTCTCGATTACGCCCTTAGGGATACTGCCAATATTCTTTGCCCCTTATATACGGAATAGGTAGTTTTTATCTCGAACCCAGGTTGGGTAAATTATCTTTTAGAAACCTTGTTTCCAGAAATATGGCGTTGTCTGGAGCATTTGAAACGGTTCACATCATCCGTTCTTAATTTAGCATGCTTTGTACTCCTGCCTTGTACACGTTTTCGCCACATTCTAAAACTGCTAGGTTTCATTTCCTTGCGCATAATTTCAAGGGTCTCTTGTTCCGATATGCCAAACTGAAAGGTGATAGCATCAAAAGGAGTACGATCTTCCCATGCCATTTCTATAATTCGGTCCAATTCCCGTTCCGTAAATGTTTTTTCCATAGCGCTGTAAAGATATGGAATTCGTGGAGGTTGGTTGAAGTTAAAGAACAAAGAGACAAGAGACAAGAGGCAAGAAAATTACAGGGAATGTTGTTTGTAGGGGTTTAAAGATTTTATTTTTAACATCAACTATCAACCAACTACAGTATCACCCTAAAAGTTAGGTTAATGCGCTCCTTAATGGGTTTTACGGTCTTGGGGATTTGATGCTGCCAGCAATGTTGTGTAGGGCCCTGCATCACTAAAAGGCTGCCGTGTTCCAAAAGCAGTTTGTGTTTCAGTTTTTTATCTGCTTTGTTCCTCAAATGGAAAAAACGCTCTTGTCCCAAACTTATGGATGCGATTACGGGATTGATGCCCAGTTCCTTTTCATCATCGGCATGCCAACCGTTACTATCCTTTCCATCCCGATATAGATTCAACAAGCAACTGGTAAATTGGACGTCCGTTTTTTTATCCAATACCGTCTTTAATTCCGTCAACTCCTTAGTGAATTCATGGGGTTGCATGGCAATATTGGAGTAGGAGTACGGTTTTCCGTTGTTCCCAAATAGGGCAGTCAAGCGGGGTTGCTGGTAGGTCTTTCCAAAAACGGTAATAGCATCTTGCTGCCACGGAATGGTCCCTTTAAAATGTTTTAGATAAAAATCGGCTTGCTCCTTGCTTAAAAACTTAGGATAATAGGTAATATCCGCCTCCGGTAGATCTAGCTTTAAGGGAAAATCGAACAACATACCTTACTGCAAAACGGTTTTTAATTGATTGCGGTATTCTGACGGATTTTGCCCCGTAAACGCCTTAAAGGATTTATTGAAGTGCGAGAAGTTGTTAAATCCGCATTCATAACAGACCTCCGTAATGTTCATGGTCTGTTCGGCCAGTAGTTTTGAGGCATGTACCAACCGATACTCATTGACAAACTGTACAAAGGTTTTATTGGTAATCTTCTTAAAATACCTACAGAATGAGGGAACCGTCATACTTACCATATCCGCTATAGTGTCCAGACTGATGTCTTCCTTAAAATTGATTTTTACATGGTTAAATACAATATTGATACGGTCGTTGTCCTTAATTTCCGTTTGCATGGAAAAACCTTCCGCATTCAAAACATGGTATTCTTGAGATATGCTCAGCTCATTTAAAATATTCAGTATGGAGAGCAGTTGCTGAAAATCCGTTTGATATTCCATGACTTCCATTTTTTCGCCTACTTTGCGCTTGGTCTTGCCAGAAAAGGCAATACCGCTTTTGCACATCTCCAAGAGTTTTTCAATATTGGCCATCTCCGGAATATGGAAAAAATCGTTTCCAAGAAAATCCGGTTTCATTTGGATCACGGTCTCAGAGGTATTGCCCGTGGCTTTGTCCGTAAATCCGCAATGGGGGAGGTTAGAGCCAATTAGAATGAGGTCCCCGTCCCTAAAATAAGAAACATGGCTACCAATTTGGCGCTTTCCGGATCCCCCATTGACATAGACCAGTTCTAGCTCTGGATGGTAATGCCAACCATTGTTTTTGTTCTCCGAGGTTTCATCATACCTATTATAGGTATATGAATGCCCAAAGTTTGGGGCTATGGCCTCAAAAGCGGGCTTGTTCTTTTTATTTAGAATTTCCTGTTCCATAAAGTAAAATTAGACCACCCGTATATAGTCTTTGTGTACAAAATTAACCAAATTATATGCTATTTTAACCTTAATAATTACTTAACACTACATTGTGGTTAAAATAGAATAGATATAGGCAAATCCTGTGGTGTTTTTGAGGGGTTTGATGGGCGTATGTTTGCAGTGTAATACAAAAATTACAATTCTTTAAAACGACAGTGTTATGAAAGTTAGTATTAAAAACACAGCAGTAGCAGCCTTATTATTCACTACAGTAGTGGGTATGGCAAACGGACCTAAAGGATCTTTTGGAAAAAAGTCCTTTGAGGTAGAAAAGAACCTGATCAACGTAGAGTTAGATCCAGTGTTTAAAAGAAAAGGACAAAAAATTCTTCTAAATATATTGAACTTGGACCAAGAAAGGGTATCCATTAAAGTTTATGATAGTGAGGGCAGAGTGGTCTTCAAGCAAATCATAGAAGGGGACCTAGTAATTGAAAAAGCGTTCAATTTTGAAGAAGCCTACGCGGATAAGTATACCGTTGTAGTGATAGATAACAACCAATCTTTTAAAGAAAAGATTGAGGTAAAATAGTTTAGTTTCAGTTAATTTATTCAGTTTGGCCCTGAGGTTTTCCTTGGGGCTTTTTTTTGGCTTGCTTCGAAATTAACATTCAGTTTCGTATAAATGCCTCTTGGTAGTTTACAACAGTAGTTTCCGTAACGCGTTTCTTTTCTTTTCCCGAATACTGTCATTATCAACGGCCAATTTTACCAGTTCCAAATCTTTCTCCCTACTGTTGACCAACCTATTGTACTGTACGATACTTAACGGATTTGGTGCGGATTCTTGTAGTATTAGTTCATCGCCCTTGTTAACAAGGCCTTCCTTAAGGATTCGAACATAAGTGCCTGGGTGGCCATACGCTATAAATTCATTGATGACCCCTTGATTTTCAAAACGGATTCCCAATTTGTGGCAAGGCTGTCTTGGTTCCGTAATTTGGATGGTTGCGCTACCAACCTGGTAAATATCACCCACAAAAAGGTGGTTTTCATTCATATGGGATACGGTCAAATTCTCACCGAACATACCCCAATCCCAGTCCAGATGTGGGTATTTTGCTTTCCAGTCATCATAATAGTCCGAAGAAAAGAGATAGCAGGCCTTAAACTCCCCACCGTGGTGTTTTCTATCGATAACGGTATCCTTTGCCACATCCTCTTTTTCCAAACGTAAAGGGCCATCTACGGGATACTTGTAAATACCTGTTTGCATTTCCCTTCCGCGCCATTCCACGGTTTTGGATTGGCCTAAATTGGTCGCTATTACTTTCATTAGGAAAAGATATAAAAAAAACCATCGCGGCTACGTGATGGTTTTCCCTCTTTTTAAATTATCGTTATTCTTCCTTTTCCAATTTTTTGGTAAAATGGAAACCAACGAACAACCCAATCCCAGCCATTAGAAATATAGTTCCGGGATAGGCGATGTCTTCATCCATACCTAACTGATACTCCAAGAAAGAGGCAAGAAAAATAGCCACGCCAATCCCTATAAGTAGCAATGCTACGTTTAGTATTAGCACTTTCCAAAACGGTGCCGCATTTTCACGCTTTCCCTTCACAAAAATACTGGCGTCGGCCCCTTTTTCTATTAAGGCCAATCGTTCTTTGTTCCTTGTAGAAAAGAAGAGGTAAGCAATGGCAAAAATTACCGCAAACATAATTGGAATAATAACAATTTCAGATCCCATAATCATTCGATTTTAATTGATTTACAAATTGATTTTCCCTTATGACGACGATCAATTGATCAAGGTTACGTTTTCGGTTCATTTTTTACTCGATAACCGAGAATTATACCTCAGTGCCTTCAGGCAAGTTACTCCCAAGCTTCCCTCGACTTATTACAAATACCTTGTAGACTGACCTTAAGGTTATTTATGTAGGTGACGAACAATGGTCATATACGGTAACGCAATTATTTTATCCTTTTTACTGTAACCAAGCGTATTGTATTGTCGTCATATGCCTTAACATGTCACAGCTAATAGACCAACCAGACCTTAAAGCTATAGCGGAAGGAGATGCCCAAGCGTTTGCCAAGCTAGTGGATATGCACAAAAACTTGGTCTTTACCGTTGCTTTACGAATGGTCAAAAACAAAGAGGAAGCAGAAGAGGTAGCGCAGGACACTTTTATAAAGGTTTTTAAATCTTTAAAAAAATTCAAAGGTGAATGCAAATTGTCCACATGGATTTACAGAATAGCCTATAATACATGTTTGGACAGTATAAAGAAACATAAAAGGATGCAAGGGGCAGTTCCAGTATCTGCATTGACAGGTATGGAACTTGCGGTGGTCAATACGGCTTTGACCGCCTTGGAGCATAAGGAAAAATCGGTAGTGATAGAAAAATGTATGCAACAATTGTCTGCCAAGGATGCAGGATTGGTGACACTTTTTTATTTTGAAGAAAAAAAATTGAGTGAAATGGCGGTGCTACTAGATGTGGCTGAGAACACGGTCAAAGTGCAACTTTTTAGGGCGAGGGCCAGATTGGCAAAGTTGTTAAAAGAACAAATGGAACTGGGAATGATAGAAAATTATGGAAAGTAAAAAAGAGTTGGAGCAAATAATAGACCGCCTTATGGCGGAAGACCGTTTACAAACGCCAAGTGAAGGCTTTACGGAAAAAGTGGTGGACAAGGTGATGGCAATTCATATTACAAAAATTGAATACCGCCCGCTTTTGCCCCAATGGGTGTTTTACGGTATAGGCATACTGGTTGTAGGTTTTATGGTATTAGGCTTCTATTTATATACACCAAACGAAAACTATTTGGACTATCATTTTGCCTTGGAAAAAATGGGTGATTGGTCCTCCCAATTGTTCCTGCAATTCCAATTTTCAAAAATGGTAATGTATGTAATAGCTGTTGCGGGTATCCTTACATGCTTACAAACAATTGTGCTAAGAAAACACTTAAATAGCAGGTTTGCCTAAATCAACGTATACGAATACGCCCAATACATCAACACCAATTGTAACGGTATTCTTAGTAGTAAAATCCATCTGGGGATTCCCGCGGCTTCCTTTTCACCGGAAAGCATATAAAAATGAACACTAAGAAAAATGACGAGCATAGCTATAATACCATAAATGCTAAGATTTTTGGTGTAGGCAAAGCACAGTCCGATGCCTAAAAGGATTTCCGCCATCCCGCTCCAAAATACCAAGGCTTTGGGCTTTGGCAGGTATCTTGGCATGATCCTTAAGTAAACCTCGGGTTTTGCAAAATGCATGACACCCGCAAAAATATACATGCCGGCCATTAGGTATAAGTGCCAAGGGTAGGAAAACATATTAATTTTCTTTAAAGTACCAGAAAGGAATGGATTCTTGGATAACCGTAATAATGGTATCCTTTTGCCTTTTTTTGCGCATTACCCGAAGCTGGTGTTGTCCGTCTTCAATTCCCCGTAAACTTAAGAAGGTCTCAAACCCTAGGCGGTCTTTAGCATTGGTAGTGACTATGAAATCACTGTCATAAACAAGGCTATCCACTTTAAAAAAGTGGGTTTCATTAAATATTTTCAAATAGTGTTTTCGAATGCTATCCTTTTGGCGTCGCGATGTAATTTCATCACTCCAATTAGTACTGACCCTAAAATTGGTAGAGATCAATCCCCTTCTATCCTCATCCATTTTTAACGATTCTTCAAAGGCGAAAATTCGATTTTCAACATTCTCGGAATACGGAATGAAAACAGGAAGGAACTTTGTGGTAATGACCTTGGACGGTATTACGGCTTCTCCCGGATAGTCCTTGTCAGCCTTCATCATATCCATATAGTTTTCCTTATTGGCATAAATAGTGGAAGAGCTGTTATCTTTCTCTAAATAGTTGGAATTTCTGTACTCCAATCCGCTTAACATTAAGATGAAAATGTAAATAGGGGTCAAGAAATATATGATACGTTTCCCAAACCTATTGTCCAAAAAATTATAGACCAAGGGTCGGTACAAAAATGATAAGGTCAGAAAACTAAATACCCAGTAGAAGGGAAAGTAAATTTTACTCACCCACTTATTGCGCTTTAAGAGACCTTGGGTTATAAAATCGATAAAAGTAAAAAGCATTCCCAGGCATATGAACACTATTAATGGAATACCGATCCAATTGGAGAGCCATTTGGGAAGTTCATCGTTGTCCAGTACAAAATTGGCCACCAGGGCAATGCTAAGCACAATAATAGTGAGTGCGAGTACATGAAAAATAAGGAGGAAGGAAATAGCAAAAAGAACACTACAGTAGTTCTCTAAATTGCCAATATAACGGTCAAAAGAAACTATTTTTTTTTGAAGGTAGTTTTTAAATTGATCGCTGTAGTTGAGTTTATCGAACTCAATGTCCCCGGAAACATAACGTAGTCCCAGTGCACCGATCCATAGCCCGCGTAACACAACATGAAGCAATAGGTTAAATAGTAGGATGCTACAGGCTATAAAAGCGACCAATAAGAGTACAAATTGGTATATCTGCTGTTCGTTTTGCGCATTTTCCACACCAATGCGCAAGGGCTCATAGGCAGTGAAGAGCCCAAAAATGGCGAATCCAGAGATAATGAGCTCCAGTTCCCAGCTCTGCTGTTGCAAAGAATCCAGCAATTTTCTAAAAGCGGGACTTTTAAAGTCGTTTTGCATGGTTTGGTTTGGTTTTGGTTTCAAGATAAAGCTTTTGAACAAAAAAACCGCCAACACTTTTTGTGCGGCGGTCCTAATTACAATTATAGTTTTCTAAGTTATTTGATCATCTCATAACTCCTGTTGATAAAGTTGGTCAATTCTTCACCCTTTAGTAACCCTTTGGACAAGCGGGCCAAATCAAGGGATTGATTGATCAAGCGTTCACGTTTTTTCGCCGTTTTGGTGTTGAGGATCTCCCCAACCAACTCATGGTTGGTATTGACGATGAGGTTGAACATATCCGGCATATTGCCCATGCCGAACATACCGCCTCCGCCGCCCGTCTGCTGCATATCCTTCATACGGCGCATAAACTCCGGCTCTGTAATAATAAAAGGTTGAGCCGAACTGTCCATAGCTTCCAATTGTACGGTGTATCCACTTTGTTCACCTACCACTTTTTCCAGATCCGCCTTGAGGCTGTCTTTTTCTTCATCAGAAAGTTTGGAAATAGCGGTCTCCTCTTTTTTGATGAGGTTGTCCAAATGGTCCGCATCTACCCTGGCAAAAGAAATTTTCTCTTTTGAGGTTTCCAATTTTTGAAGAAGGTGCGGTACTATTGGAGAATCCAATAAGAGTACCTCATAACCTTTGGCTTTGGCAGCTTCAATATAGCTGTGTTGTTCTTCTTTATTGGAGGCGTAAAGGATAACCAATTTGTCATCCTTATCCGTTTGCATTGCTTTTATTTTTTCCTCGAGCTCGGTATAGGTGTAATACGTACCGTCTACCGTTGGATAAAGCGCGAATTTCTCGGCTTTTTCAAAGAATTTTTCTTCGGAAAGCATACCATATTCAATGACCACTTTAATGTCATTCCATTTCTGTTCAAAATCTTCCCTACTGTTTTTGAAGAGCGAGTTTAATTTATCACCCACTTTTTTGGTGATATAGGACGAAATCTTTTTTACGGCACCATCCGCTTGTAGATAGGATCTAGAGACGTTGAGGGGAATATCAGGGGAATCGATAACACCCCGTAACATGGTTAAAAATTCCGGCACGATTCCTTCAACATTATCCGTAACAAAAACTTGGTTTTGATACAATTGGATCTTATCCTTTTGTACGTTGAGGTCGTTCGTCAGTTTTGGAAAATAGAGGATACCCGTTAAGTTAAAAGGGTAATCCACATTAAGGTGAATGTTGAAAAGCGGTTCTTCAAATTGCATGGGATACAACTCCCTATAGAATCCTTTATAATCCTCTTCTTCTAGATCGGCTGGTTTTTTGGTCCAAGCCGGATTGGGGTTGTTGATAATATCGTCCACCTCTTGCGTTGGTGCGGGGTCTTCTTCTTTGGCTCCTTCAGGTTTTGGAAGGGTTTCGGTTTTGGTGCCAAACTTTATGGAAATTGGCATAAACTTGTTGTACTTGGTCAACAGTTCCCGTATTCTTGAATCTTCCAAGAACTCGGTAGAATCTTCCGCTATGTGAAGGATGATCTCCGTACCTCTATCGGTTTTCTCTGCGGCACTAAGTTCAAATTCCGGGGAACCGTCACATACCCAACGTACTGCAGGCTCATCCTTGAAACTCTTGGTGATGATCTCTACTTTCTCCGCCACCATAAAGGCAGAGTAAAAACCAAGTCCAAAATGACCAATGATACCCGCGTCCTTGCCGGCATCCTTGTATTTGTCCAAAAACTCCTCAGCTCCGGAAAAAGCCACTTCGTTAATGTATTTTTTAACCTCTTCTTCCGTCATCCCAACACCTTGGTCTGTAATGTGGATTTTTTTGGCATCCTTATCCACCCTTATTTCGATCATTGGATTGCCGTATTCCACTTTTGCCTCCCCAATGGAGGTAAGATGCTTCAACTTTAAGGTTGCATCCGTAGCGTTGGAAATCAACTCCCGAAGAAAAATCTCGTGGTCGCTGTAAAGGAATTTTTTGATCAGCGGGAATATGTTTTCTACTGATACATTTATTTTACCTGTAGCCATAATTCTTTTGTTTTATGTTTTTTGAACAATTGTCCATTTAATGAATTCAACGTTGTTTACAGCGTGTCAAAAAAAATACCATTATGTGCAGGAATGACAAACTGACACCCTAATGAAAACTGGCAGCTTAAAACTTTAACAGATTTTTTTGTTTAATTTATTTTGCTATTCATTAAACATTGTTATTTTTGTTACGGTTGTGGTAAACTAAATTGCTATGAAAGAGTTCTCTACAACAAGTTTGTTTATTTATTGGTTAGGTTGTTGAAAACGCGCTTTTGCTAAGAGGCGCGTTTTCGTTTTCAAGGAAGAAGATTTTTCCAATGTTTAAAGGTTTTAATTTAACATTAAACACAATTACTATGGCAACAAAGGCAAGTCCCACAAAAAATACCGAAGATAAAATCATTGCAATGTATATGGATTTTGTGTTGGAGCATGAAGTACATCCAAAATCGGTATACAAGTTCTGCAAGGATAATACGATCAAGGAAGACGAGTTTTACGGTTTTTTCGGCTCCTTTACCACTCTTAAACAGCGTATTTGGAGCAAGTTCCATGAGAATACCACGGCGCTTTTATATAAAAACAAGGCGTATGAAGGGTATGGTAATAAAGATAAGATGCTCACCTATTTCTATACCATTTTTGAGTTGCTGACCATGAACAGGAGTTATGTGCTTTTTGAATTGGGTGATAGCAAGAAGATTACCGACAAATTGGCCAGTATGAAAGTGCTGCGTTCCCAAATTAAGGAGTTTGCAACAGAACTGATAGAAGAAGGCAATGCAGAAAAGACCTTGCGTATTACCAAGCAAAGCCCAAGGTTGTTTTCTGAAGGTGCCTGGGTCCAATTTCTATTTTTATTAAAGTTTTGGACGGACGATGCTTCCGCAGGGTTTGAAAAAACCGATATGGCCATAGAAAAATCCGTCACTGCCATCTTTGACCTTTTTGACAATACCCCAATAGACAATTTGGTGGATTTTGGAAAGTTCCTCTACAAAGAAAATTTTGCATAGGCGCATATGAAAACACTGGATAAAATACCAACGGGAAAGATAGAGCGTGCAGGGAAATTGGTGAAAACCGGTGTTAAGATTGGTGGTAACTATGTTAAGTACTACAGTAAAAAACTGGCCAATCCAGATTTGGGTAAAGATGAGCTCAATGAAGACAATGCGACAGACATTTATGACGGCCTAAAAAGTCTAAAGGGTAGTGCATTAAAGGTTGCCCAAATGTTGAGCATGGAAAAAAACTTGTTGCCCAACGCCTATGTGGAGAAGTTTTCGCTTTCCCAATTTTCGGTCCCGCCCTTGTCCGCACCCTTGGTGAGAAAAACCTTTAAACGGTATCAAGGCCAATATCCAGAGGAGATTTTTGACACCTTTGAGCAAGAGTCCGTAAACGCCGCCAGCATTGGACAAGTGCATAAGGCTACCAAGGATGGGCGCAAACTGGCCGTTAAAATCCAGTATCCCGGGGTTGCGGAGAGCATACGTAGCGATTTGGCCATCGTAAAGCCAATCGCCATAAGAATGTTTAACTTACAAGGAAAGGATTCCGATAAATATTTTAAGGAAGTTGAGGATAAATTGGTAGATGAAACCAATTACATTTTGGAGTTACAGCAGAGCGAAGAAATAACCCAAGCCTGTGCATCCATTCCCAATATGGCTTTTCCAACCTACTATCCGCACTTGTCCAGCGAACGTATTATTACGATGGATTGGATGACCGGAAGCCATTTGAGTGAATTTGCCAAAACGGATTTTACCCAAGAAGAAGGCAACCGACTGGGGCAGGCCCTATGGGATTTTTACATGTTCCAAATCCATGGATTACGCAAAGTGCATGCAGATCCCCATCCCGGTAATTTTTTGATAAGTGAAGAGCACACCTTGATTGCCATAGATTTTGGGTGTATTAAAGAAATTCCCAACGAATTTTATGTGCCTTATTTTGAATTGGCCGAAGGGGATACAATTGCGAACGAAGCGCGTTTTCAAGAAAAACTGTACGAGCTTGAAATCTTGACGCCTACGGATTCTAAGGCTGAGCTTGATTTTTTTACAGCATTGTTCAAAGAAATGCTCACCCTGTTTACGTCCCCTTTTAACAAAGAAACCTTTGATTTTGGTGCAGATGAATTTTGGACCAAAATAGCGGACTTAAGTGAGCGCTATTCCAAGGACGACCAAATACGAAAAATGAACGGTAATAGGGGTTCCAAGCACTTTTTGTACATGAACCGCACCTTTTTTGGCCTTTATAATTTGTTGCACGATTTAAAGGCAGTGGTAGACGTCAATAGCTTTAGGCGCTATTTGAAAAAAGGATAAGGCGTTTATCCATTTTCCCGCTATTCCTTTAGGTGTTCTAAAAATATTTTTTACTTTACCAAAATAAGGAGCTTATTTGTAAGCCAATAACCAAAAAGTATGTACAATTCTAAGATAAAAGGACTGGGCTATTACGTGCCCGAGCATGTGGTCACCAATAATGACCTTTCTAAAGTTATGGAAACCAGTGACGCTTGGATACAGGAGCGCACCGGGATACAGGAGCGGCGTCACGTAAATAGTGAAGAGGATACTACGACTTCTATGGGGGTCAAAGCGGCAAAGGTTGCCATAGAACGGGCCGGTATTGATAAGGACGATATTGATTTTATCATTTTCGCTACCCTGAGTCCCGATTACTATTTTCCTGGCCCCGGGGTGCTGGTACAACGTGATTTAGGCATAAAAACCGTTGGCGCTTTGGATGTTAGGAACCAATGTTCCGGTTTTATCTATGCGATATCCGTAGCCGACCAGTATATTAAAAGTGGCATGTACAAAAATGTGTTGGTCATAGGTTCCGAGGTACACTCCCGTGGGTTGGATATGACCACTAGGGGGCGTGGCGTTTCCGTTATTTTTGGTGATGGTGCCGGAGCTGCCGTATTAAGTAGGGAAGAGGATAATGCAAAAGGCATCCTTTCTACGCACTTACATTCAGAAGGGCAACATGCAGAGCAACTATCCTTGATTGCACCCGGTATGGGAAAACGATGGGTAACGGATATTTTGGACGACAACGATCCCAACGACGAATCTTACTTTCCCTATATGAACGGTCAATTTGTATTTAAGAATGCCGTAGTGCGCTTTAGTGAAGTCATAATAGAAGGTTTGAAGGCCAACCAATTGGAAGCAACGGATATTGATATGCTGGTACCGCACCAAGCCAACTTACGTATCTCACAGTTCGTGCAAAAGAAGTTTGGTCTTTCCAACGACCAAGTATTCAATAACATTATGAAATATGGAAATACAACGGCCGCTTCTATTCCTATTGCATTGACCGAAGCTTGGGAATCTGGGAAGGTAAAAGAAGGCGATGTGGTCGTTTTAGCCGCTTTTGGAAGCGGATTTACATGGGGCAGCGCCATTATTAGATGGTAGTAAAAAACCCCGCACTGTTATAAGATTACAACGGGCGGGGCTATATAACCTGCAGAAAAGGGCTAACCAACCAATCTTCCCTTTTCAAAACAAGTTACTTCTTGTATTTGGTGGCTATGATTGATTTCCTTTATAAAGACGAAGAAGGGACACTCAGTGTTACAGGATTGGATTTTTTTTAACAGTTTTATGGGATAATCTTGTGTCCAAAAAGAAGTAACCCTGACACTCCACAAGGGAGGTCAGGGTTTTAACATTGATAAGCCATACTAAACACTAACCATTAACTATAAAAATACAGTCTTACCAATGATTTTTTTTTCTCTTATCACATAAGAGACGTTATTTT
>CALEYA010000150.1 GCA_937926215.1 uncultured Croceitalea sp.
TTGGGTGGTTTTTATTTGGGGACGTGCCTTAAGCAGACGGAGAGACCTATCATCCATATAAAAATCGTTTGTTTAAATTTATAGTTTAAGATGCATGAAAACGGAGGATGGCCAAAGTAGTTGTCCATGGGTTATAAACAAAAACCACCGCACTTAATTTAAGCGCGGTGGTTTATTGGCACCGCCAACGGTATAATACTCCGTGACAGTTTACCTTGATGGAAATTTTATCTATTTGCTTTCCAAGAAGGTTTCAAAGGACTTTATCTCAAGCGGTTGTTTTTTTAAGTACTTCGTTTTGATTTTACCAAAGTCTTCTTTTGCCTTGCTAAATCGGCTTGAAATTATCGTTAGGTTTTCTAGTTCCGCATTTGATGGCTTGTCATAACTAGAGGCTAATTTGCTATAGAGATCCGCCATTTTTTCCCGCAATTGGGGTTCAGCAGACCCCACATAGTTATCACCGGTGGTGATGACCAAAGTCTCTTTCAAACCGTTTAACTTGGAAACTGTCTTTGAATCACCAACGGCTTCGGCATTTGCCAAGATTTCATCTACTTCATAAACCAAATAGGCCAATTCTTGGGTCATATCGTATAGTTGCATTGTAGTGCTGTTCTTCAAATCCCTATCCCCTTCGTTCAATGGTGATTTTTCATCATACACAAGATTGAAGGTATGCTCAAAAGTTTCCTTTCCTTTTTTCAGGACCGCTTTGTAGGTGCCCGCAGGTACTTGGGGAGAAGTAAACCCACCGAAACTAAAGGTCTTTCCTTTTGCGACTTTAGGTTGCTTTCTTGTATAGTTCCAATTGACCATATTGATTCCCTTGGACTTTCCAGGGCCCAATTCCACAATGAGGTTTCCATCCATATCTTGAATTTCCATGGTCATTTTACCAAACGTATGTCGCTTTTTTAAGTAATACTTGATTTGCACATCTTTGGTCTTATTTGGGCCAACAAATTGGGTTTCGCTGCCAAAATTCCCAGAGAATCCACCCGTTTCATTGATGACGGTATCAGGCGTGTCAAAGAAGTGGACATTTTTGGACAAAACATCATTGTTAATGTCGCGTAGGGGAGAAATATCATCAATAATGATGATACCCCGCCCATGTGTACCCATCACCAAATCGCTGGTCCTTTTTTGAAGGTCAATAAAATGAACGGCTACGGAGGGCATATTATTGGTAAACTTCTCCCAGTTTTTACCCCCGTCCATGGTAATGTAAAGCCCGAATTCCGTACCTAGAAACAATAGATCGGGATTCACATAGTCCTCTTGGATATTTCTAGCAAAACCAACAACATCATCAGAAATAACGGTTGCCCATGTTTTTCCAAAATCGGTGGTTTTATAGGCGTACGGGTTTTTATCGTTCATGGTATGGCCGTCAAAAACGGCGTAGGCAGTTCCTTTGTCAAAAGTACTTGCCTCAATATGATAACACCATGTGTTCGCTGGCAATCCTGAAATATTGGAGACGGTATTCGTCCACGTTTTTCCACCATCTTGGGTTACCTGTACATTGCCATCATCGGTACCCACCCAAATGACCTTTTCGTCCAAGGGTGACTCGGCAATGGTAAATATGGTGGTATGGTTTTCCGCTCCGGAATTATCCATGGACAATCCACCGGAATCTTCTTGATTTTGTTTCGCGGGGTCATTGGTCGTTAAATCGGGGGATATAATGGTCCAACTGTTGCCCATATCTTCCGACTTATGCAAATATTGACTTCCCATATAAAACCTATCCGGTTGATGGTTGCTAATGGCCATTGGTGCATTCCAGTTCCAGCGCAGGTCTTTTGCCGCTAAAGAGGGTAGGGGCTGGACTGTTTTGGTCAGGTTTCTATCCACATCAATTCGCCATACATTATCGGCTCCCTGCATTTCTGAATAGATGATGTTTTTGGTCGGATGTTTTAAAACTCGGAACCCATCTCCGGCTCCAATGGAGTTCCAATCCCTTGCTTCGACCCCACCTGGGGAAGACGAAGGTCCCCACCAAGAACCGTTGTCCTGAAGCCCTCCGTAGATGTTGTACGGTTCGGCATCATCCAAACTGATATGATAAAATTGCGATAAGGGCAGGTTTTCAACGATTTCCATATTTGTTCCGCCGTCCCAACTTCTGTAAACACCGCCATCAGTGCCCACATACATAATATCGGAGTCCTTAATACTAAAGACAATGTCATGGATATCCGAGTGCATATTCCCTAAGTTCTTAAAAGTTTTACCGCCGTCCCTAGAAATTGAACCGCTCAACCCACCTTTGACCACAACATTTTCATCCTGGGGATCAACTGCGATTCTAGAGAAATAAAAAGGGCGTACCGTTATTCCAAAATCGTTGTTCAATTGCTCCCAAGATGCCCCTGCATCATTACTTCTGTAGAGTCCTTTGCGTTCTGGTTTTTCCGCTTCTATTACCGTATAAAGCGTTTTTGGGTTTGAAGGTGCTACGGCAATTCCTAAACGACCCAATTTTCCTTTGGGAAAACCATTGTGGATTTTATTCCAAGTCTTACCGGCATCCGTAGATTTGTAAAGTGCACTTTTGGATCCGCCAGATTCAAAGGACCAGCCTGTTCTTCTAAACTCCCACATAGAAGCATAGAGTACATTGGGATCGGAAGGGTCCATGGCCAAGTCCGCACAACCTGTTTTTTGATCTACGTATAACAGTTTCTCCCAAGTAAGCCCAGCATCCGCTGATTTGTAGACGCCGCGTTCCTCACTATCCCCCCAAAGCGCGCCTAATACGGCAACATAGACCTCATTGGAGTTGTTTGGGTTGACGATAATGTTGGCAATGCGTTCAGAGTTCTCAAAACCTAATTTTGTCCAGTTGGAACCACCGTCCACGGTTTTGTACAAGCCATCACCAACGGAAACACTGTTTCTGGTCCATGTTTCCCCGGTGCCCACATAAATGGTCTTATCCGGATCATTGGGATCCAGTTCTACGGCACCTATGGATTGACAGTACTCATCAAAAATTGGATTGAAAGTTGCCCCGGCATCGTTTGATTTCCAAACACCGCCACCTGCGGTACCGGCGTATATGATTCTGCTGTTGGTCGGATGGTTTTCCATATCATTGATACGCCCACTCATTAGGGCCGGACCAATATGCCTTGCACTCATGTCTCCAAAGAGTGATTTTCCGTCAATTGATTCTAAATTTTGGGATTGTACCGTAAATAGGCCACCAATACCCATTGCAAGAATTGCAAGAACTAGTTTTCGCATGATTGAGTTGTTTAAAAAAAGAGACCCTATGATAGGGTCCCTTGAAGATTATTTGGTCTAATTTTTTTCTTCTGCCATTTCTTCGGGAAAAGAGAAAGCAGCAGCATCAACAGTTGGGTTGAGTTCTATAGTATCAATGGTTATAGGCTGCGATTGCCCATCCTTAACCCCTTGCGTCAGTGAAAATGGAAAATAAATACCATCCACTTCTTGATAGTCACTCATGGTTACTTCAGAGATTTGTCCTTTAGCCGGACCGGATTTGATTTCTTGGTGTACCGCAATTGGCACAAAGTTTTCCGTATCAAAAAAGTAAAAGGAAATATCATCTTCTTGGTTACCATCAACGGTAACAGGTTCTTTTACCAATTTAATCTTAAAGGTTTCGGCACCATCAATCGTTTCTTTGCCCAACAATTCAACAGTGTAGCCTTTATCTTTATAATCTATGAAAGAATCTGGAAAATCATTGGTGTCCAATTTGAAGTTGGCAGTTTGCTCTGCGTCACTTTTTTCAGCCTTCATGGTCATAAAGTTATGGCTCCATAAGGTTTCGCCATCAAATACGCCCTGCTTAAGTTCTTTACCTTGAAAATTGATAACCGTCATTTGACGACCGTCTTTCATCTGGTAAATTTCCAAGGGTATTTCCATTCCGCCCTGATTGACTTTGGCGCTCATTTTCATACCGGTCATGCTTTTCCAATTGTCCAAGCCTCCCGTATTTTCAAAATAGTTGGTGATAATTTCGTCGGCGGTTTGCGCCTGTAACGGAATAGATAGAACAAATACTAGTGTGGCAATACCGATTTTTAGTGTTTTCATTTTCTTGATTTTATTAGAATAAGCTATAGGTATAAAAGTAAGGGAAATTGTTACAAGATTTTTTACCGCCAATCATTTTAATATGCATCTTCTTACTGAAACTACTCAAGAATCTTTCAAACTGACAGGACAGAACATTCAAGTTATGGAGGACGTAATTAAAGAAATGGATTTCGGGAATAGCGATTATTGGTTTTATTCATACCTTATGCTTTAATAGCTACAACAAAAAGATTTTATGAAATTCGGCAACGTTGAACAACCGGAACTGATTGATTTTAGCTTACCTAAGGACCATGGGGCTACGGAAGTTTTGTTGGATCAAACCCAATCAAAAGAACCGTTGAAGGTTTCCGTAGGATGCGCCAAATGGAACCGTCAAGATTTAAAGAATTTTTATCCCAGGGGGACAAAGGACGAACTTTCCTATTACGCAAGCCAGTTCAACAGCATAGAGCTCAATGCTACCTTTTATCGAATTTTCCCC
>CALEYA010000151.1 GCA_937926215.1 uncultured Croceitalea sp.
AAGATCAAGAATTTGGATTGTTGTTGTTCTTACATGGCGGCGGCGAGTCCGGTGGGGTTTTGGAAGAAGTGAAGAAGAATGGCCCCCCAAAGTTATTGGTAGAAGGAAAGGAGTTCCCATTTTTGGTATTGGCTCCCCAAAATCCACACAAGCGCAAATGGTGGAACACGGCCGCCGTGATGCAGTTGTTGGATAGTATTATTGAGGAAAATCGGGTAGATAAAAACAAAATCTACCTTTCCGGTTTAAGTAGGGGTGGGAGCGCCGCATGGGATATGGCGGTCCAATACCCAAAAAAATGGGCGGCATTGGCGGTGGTCTGTGGTATGGCACCCGTACCGTATGCCCATTGGATAAAAAAAGAATTGCCCATTTGGGTATTCCATGGGGATAGGGACAAGGTAATACCGGTAACGGAATCCGACGATATGGTCGCTAAATTGAAAGAAATGGGGTATCGCGTAAAATACACCCGTTATCAAGACGTAGGACATAATTCTTGGGAGAAAGCCTATACCACTGAAGAACTGTATACATGGATGAACAAACAACAAAAGAAATGATACGCATTGTAATGCTGCTCATACTTCTTCTGGGCTGTAAGCAAGGGAAGGAGACTACCACTCCTGTTAGTACCGTAAAGGAAGAATTGCCAGCGGGTGAAAGCAAAATACTGGAGCAAAAAGAATCGCTAGGTACCGCAAATGGAGAACTACAACAACAAGTGGTAAAGTCATTGGAGGGGCTTGCAGATACTACCTTTGTGCGGCTGGCAGATTTTAGCCGGGATTTTGCCTACGATATGCGCTATGCCACGGAAAATAATTTTTTAAAGGCAAAGGTATACGACTGTGCGGAATGCTATACCAGGGTAAGGACCGCAAAAGCCTTACTTGCTGCCAATAAAGAGTTTTTGCAAAAGGGCGTAAAAATCAAGTTTTTTGATTGCTATCGGCCCAACTCCGTGCAATATAAAATGTGGAAAATTGTTCCCAATCCACAGTATGTGGCCAATCCCGTAAAAGGATCCATCCATAATAAAGGTGGTGCGGTCGATATTACATTAGTCGATTTAGACGGAAAAGAACTGGATATGGGTACCGATTTTGATTTCTTCGGGAAACGCGCGTATCATGACAATTTAGAGTTACCCAAAAATATCCTTGCGAACAGAAAATTGCTCAAGGAAACCATGGAAAAGCATGGTTTCTGGTCCATACGTACGGAATGGTGGCACTACAACCTTTCTGCGGGTAGCAATGCCAAGATTGCCGATTTTAAATGGAAGTGTGATAAAGACTGATTTTTGTTGGATAAATAGATTCATTAGGCTTTATGACAATGGACTATAATACGTTGATTATTTAAATCAGTAGTAAAAAACAGATAGTCATCACCGCCATCCATGATCTTTAGTTTCTTACGAATAGTTGCCACGGATTCCGGAAAATTGCGGGTCGTAATATTGGCCTTACCCAGTTGAAGTTTTTTCAGTAGCTTTTTGCTATACGGATATTGCTTTTGGACTAAAAAGGACCTTCCCGGAAAAGTGATCAAGGATTCGGAAGTATACAAATGGGAATGCTCATGCAATTTTTGCAGCCCAAAGGCCGTTCCAACGGATTTGAATCCGCCCGATTTCAAAATACTGGCATTGGGTTCGTAAAGATACTTTTTGGGTAATGCAAACTCTGGGGTTGTCTTTCTCTCTTCAGATAGGATAAAATTAAAGGTCTGATGTTCTTCTTTAAGCAGATTGATCGTTTTTAGTTGTATCCCGTCGTCATAGTTTTTTTCCAAAACCCAGAGTAGTTCCTTTACTTCATTTTTGACCGCCACCACATGGATTTCCTTTACAAATTTTAACTCGGAAATTCCTTGGGTAATATCCAATAGGGGGGAAGTTTTGATTAGGACGTTTTCGGTTTTTTCAAAAATGGTATCCAACGCTTCGGGAATATTGGGCAAACAATCGTTGAGCAAAAACACCTTTCCTTTGGTGTCATTTCTTCGGGAGGGATCGGCAAATATCCAATCAAAATTCACCTTGGATTTCTGCAGAAATTCGACCCCATCGCCAACATGAAAGGTAGTGTTTTTCACTCCCAAGATTTCAAAATTATAGGATGCAATTTGCGAGAGTCCAGCGTTTGATTCGCAGTGGAAAACGGTGCTCATTTCCTTTGAAAAAAAATAGCTGTCCACCCCAAGCCCACCAGTGATATCCACTAGCGTTTTTCCACCTACCAAACTGGCTTTATATGCGGCCGTTTGTTGGGAACTTGTTTGTTCAATATGAAGTTTGTTGGGGTAATAAATACCATCTGTACTAAACCACAAGGGAAGTTTGGTGGCACACTTTTTTTGGGCTTCAAGTTGTTCTACTAGCTCTTTTTGGGTAAGCCCTTCGAATTGTGGTTTTTGAAGCAAAACTGACAGGGTGTCAGTATTCCAATATTTTTTTATAAAATTCTGTACACCAGTTTTTAAAATAGATTTATTCAAACTAAAACTATAAGTTTTTGGTCAATTTTTTTACAATGCTATTATCGCTTAAAAACTCCTTTAAAATCACCTTTATTGCGGTATAACCCGGCACGGCAATGACCATGCCCACTACCCCAAAAAGAAGTCCGGCTATGATGATGACCAAAAAGATTTCCAAGGGATGGGATTTCACGGAATTGGAAAAAATAAAGGGTTGCGAAAAGAAATTATCCACTAGCTGGCCAATACAAAGTCCGATAAGGACATATAAGGTTTTAGGTAGGATTACGGCACTAAAATCGTTCCCTAAAAAACTGGTCATGGTTAGCGTAATCATAATGACGCCACCAATGATCGGACCCACATAGGGAATGATATTAAAAAGGGCACATAGAAAGGCAATGACGATGGCATTTTCTACCCCAACAATGAGCAGTGTTACCGTATAGATAACGAACAAAATAAACAGTTGCAATAAGATGCCCCCAAAGTATCGGGAGAGCAGATTATTTATTTTGTCTATGGATTTTACCATATTCCCTTCTTTGTTGTTGGGAACAAAAGTGAGCAATCCGTTTTGAAACAGTTTGCTGTCCTTTAAAAAGAAAAAAGAGATGAAAATAACGGAGAACAACCCGATGCTAAAATTGCTTAAAACACCAATAAAAGAGTTCAGGAAATCAGGGATAAAATTAAGATCTAAGCCTTCCAGGACATTTTTTTCGATATCGGATTCTTGGATGAGTTCATCAACATTGGACGTGGTCAACCCAAAATAATCCACAATTTGCAGGTATAAGGTATTTACATTTTTCTTTAGGGTATCGATATCCAATAAAGATAGGTTCTTGCTTTGCTCGCTGATCAAGGGTATAAAAAGGGCAAATATGCCAACCAATACCCCAAACATGAGCAACATGGTAGACACCACGGCAAACAAATTGGGAAACCTTAATTTTCTTCTTAAGAAAAGCACGATGGGCCTTCCCAAAAGGGCAATCACCGCCGCAATGGCCAAATAAGCGATTACGGATTGTATTTTAAACAAAAAATAAAAGGCGAGGACAATGGCGGCTAAAATCAGTACCGCGCGCAGGATTCCGTTGGCTATGGTTTTGGCAGTCATTTTTTACGATTTAAAAGCGTAAGCTACAATATTGGCGCCCATTTGCAAGGCTTTTCTTCGTACCTCTTCTGGGTCGTTATGTACCGAAGGATCTTCCCAGCCGTCCCCTAAGTCGCTTTCAAAAGTAAATAGAAGGACCAAACGGCCTTCATGGATGATACCCAAGGCTTGGGGGCGTTTACTATCGTGCTCATGTATTTTAGGCAGGCCTTCCGGGAATTTATAGTTTTGATCAAAAATGGGATGGTCCGCCCCAAGTTCTTCCAAGCTTTTATCCGGAAAAACTTTTTGCAATTCCCGACGCAAATAGGGTTCCATACCATAATTATCATCAATATGGAGAAAACCGCCCGCCAAAAGATACGTACGTAAATTTTCAGCTTCTTCTTGGGTAAAGAAAACATTACCGTGGCCCGTCATATGCAAGAAGGGATATTGATAGATGGAAATATCGCCAACTTCTACTGTTTTGGGCTTTGCGGCAATGGTAGTAGCGATCTTGTCATTGCAAAAACGAATGAGATTGGGTAATGCGGTTGGGTTGGAATACCAGTCCCCGCCACCTCCATATTTAAGGATAGCAATCTCCTGTCCATAGGAGCATGCACTCATAAAAAAAGTTAAAACCAACAGGCTTTGGGTAAGGTTTTTCATCACAAAGCGAATAATCTAGAGAATCAAAAGTACCGAATAAAATGTATAAAAAAATTATAATTCCAGTAGTCGTATTTATGGCCTTGACTTCCATGGCTTTTTATACGGTAGTGAAACTGGAAAACAAAGAAGAACAAAAAGAATCTGAAAAAAGGGAAACCGTTTTTGAAGACGAAGCCTATGCCCCAATTGTGGTTCTGGAGCTGTTTACCTCACAGGGCTGTTCCAGCTGTCCCCCCGCGGACGCTCTATTGGATCAGGTAAAGAAAAAACATTCCGATAAGGTCTTTGCCTTATCCTATCATGTAGATTATTGGAATTATATTGGATGGACGGACCCTTTTAGTAGTGCCAACTATTCTAAAAAGCAGAATGCCTACAATTATAAGTTTAAATCGCGCAGCAACTACACCCCGCAGGTGGTGGTCAATGGTAGGGAACATTTTGTGGGCTCCAATAGATCCAAGCTTTTATCCAAAATAACGGCATACTCCAATGAAAAACCTAGTAACGCCGTTGGGATATCCAATTTAAAAAGGGAAGGCAATACCATTACCGTTGATTATAAGTTGTTGGGTAATTTAGAAGGTAAGGATTTAAGAACGGTTTTGGTTATTGATGAGCGAACGACCAATGTTAAGCGTGGGGAGAACAGGAACCGTATCCTTAAAAATTCAAATATCGTCGTTGCGGAAAACTACAGTCCTATTGCTGGTGATATCGGTAAAACTAGCATAACAGTACCCGGTTTGGTGAACAAAGGGGATAAGCTGACCGTTCTTTTACTAGTAGAAAATACAGAAGCGGATATTACTGCCGCTGCCAAAAAGAAAGTTTAGTTGTTTATAATGGAGACCACGGAGCAGGCGTAGATTGCGGCTGTTTCGGTTCTAAGACGGTTTCTGCCCAGTGAAACGGGGTGGAAACCGTTTTCTTTTGCTAGCTGGATTTCCGGTCCGGAAAAATCACCTTCCGGGCCTATGAGTATTACAACATCCTTGTCGGCTTGGAGCCTTCGCTTTAGTTCTACTTTTTCTCCTTTTTCGCAGTGTGCGATAAAGTTTAAATCGGCCTTGGTGGTTTTTAAAAACTCTTCAAGGCTTACCATAGGATTTAGTTTTGGAAGAAAATGTTGCAAGGATTGCTTCATGGCAGATTGCAATACCTTTTGCAAACGCTCCGGTTTAATGGTCTTTCGTTCCGAACGATGACATAAAATTGGCGTGATCTCATCGATTCCAATTTCTGTGGCTTTCTCCAAGAACCATTCAAAACGGTCGTTCATCTTAGTAGGTGCTACTGCCAAATGCAAGGAATGCAGTCTTGGAATCGTTTTTTCATGTGAAACGATCTGCACTTTGCAGCGTTTGACATCCGCTTCCAAAACTTCAACTTTAAACAAGTATCCAGCACCATTGGTAATATGTAGGATATCCCCGTTTTTTTTGCGAAGTACTTTTACGATATGTTTGCTTTCCTCGGCAGGAAATACAAATTGTTTAAAGCTATTGTCCAAGGACGGATTGTAAAAGAGTTGCATGCTTGTTCCTTTAAATTTTATTGGCTTGTTTGTCAAGTACAAACCTACTGATAAACAGCGGGTATTTTTCCTTTGTAAAGATACATAAGACCGCCAATCATATGCTTCACCACTAGACTAGAAGGCTTATCCTGATAGAATGTACCCAATTCTTTTAAGCAGGTATCTTATCCTGTTATATGGAATACCTCGCTTTAGCCGCAATATGCCGTTCGGCAAAATCACCATTTAGAAACTTATAATACCCTACAATACCGATCATGGCCGCATTATCCGTACAGTAATCAAATTTTGGGACGTACGTCACCCATCCTTTTTGCAATTCCGCTTGCTTAAGGCGTTCCCGAATTCCAGAATTGGCAGCCACCCCACCGCCAATGGCAATACGCGGAATACCGGTTTGGGTAACGGCCAGTTGCAATTTGTCCATCAAAATTTCTAAAATGGTAAACTGTATGGAAGCACAGATATCGACCAGGTTTTCTTCTATAAAGTTAGGGTGCTTTCTGGTTTGTTTTTGTAAAAAATAAAGGATACCGGTTTTAAGTCCGCTAAAACTAAAATCAAGACCATCCACCTTGGGCTTTGTAAACTTAAAAGCTTTTGGATTTCCATTTTTCGCATGGGCATCGATCAAGGGTCCGCCGGGGTAGGGAAGCCCCAATAGCTTGGCGCTTTTATCAAATGCCTCACCCACGGCATCATCCAAGGTTTGCCCTAAAACTTCCATATCAAAAAAATCCTTGACCAGTACTATTTGCGTGTGGCCACCGCTAATGGTCATGGCCAAAAAAGGAAAATCCGGTTTTGGAAAACCTTCTTCATGTATAAAATGGGCCAAAATATGGGCTTGCATATGGTTTACTTCAATTAGGGGAATACCCAGGCCTAAGCTTAAGGACTTGGCAAAGGAAGTCCCTACCAGGAGGGATCCTAAAAGTCCCGGCCCTCTTGTAAACGCTATTGCGGCTAGTTGTTTTTTATCGATATTTGCGTTGTCCAATGCTTGGTGAACCACAGGAACAATATTTTGTTGATGCGCCCTAGAGGCAAGTTCTGGTACCACACCGCCATATTGCTCATGTATGGCTTGGGTGGCCACAACGTTGCTTACTACGCTGTCATTGCATAATACCGCCGCAGAAGTATCATCACATGAAGATTCTATAGCAAGAATATATTTTTTTTGATTTTTCACTGGTTTTGGAACAAAAATTGACAATACAAAGATAAAGGTATAGCGCTATCAAAAAACTTAGAAAAATACTGCTTAGGCTGATCTTAGTGCTTCTCTTGATCTTGGTGATCAGCAGCATATTTTTCTCCTTGCCTATCGTACAGACAAATTTGGCCCAACGCGCTACCAAAAAATTGAACGAAGAGTTCGGCACCAGCATTGCTATAAATCGGGTCCAGTTTTCCCCACTTACCATGGCAGTTGGTATTAAGGACATCTATGTGGAAGACCACAAGCAAGACACCTTGATCTACATCCAAAAATTAGGAACGTCTATTTTAAGCCTAAGCAATCTTTTGGACGGCAGGTTGGAATTTGGTGCTATTGATGTAAACGGCCTCATCTTTCAAATGAAGACCTACCAAGGGGAGGATTTTACCAGTCTTGACGATTTTATAGATAAGTTGGATGACGGCCAACCTAGGGCTCCGGGAACGCAGCCGTTCTTTATGTCTGCCGAGGAAATAAATATTGAGGATGGCCTTTTTAGGTTGCAAGATGAAAATCTTAATACCGTGGAACTCCTCAACTTCAAAGACGTAACCATTGCGGCAGAGGACTTTCAGGTGTTGGGTCCTAATGTTGACGTAGATGTCCAATCCCTTTCTTTTTTGAGCAAACGCGATATTAGGGTTCGTCAGATGAAAACCAAGTTTTCATATACCAAAGAAGAAATGCGTTTTGACACCCTTTATATGGCCACTCAAGAAAGTGAACTTAAAGGAAATTTGGGTTTTACTTACAATAGGGAAGACTTCAAGGATTTTATCAATAAAGTGCAGGTCAATGCCAGCTTTCAAGAATCTACCGTTTCATTTAATGAGCTCAACCGGTATTTTAATGAATTTGGGGAAAATAAAACGGCGGTTTTTTCCACCTCCGTATCCGGCGTGCTCAATACACTTTCCTTAAAAAATCTGGTATTGGTATCCGATAATACGGGTATCCGTGGCGATTTCAATTTCAAGAATCTTTTTAAGGAAGAGGAACCTTTTATTATGACGGCGGATATGGATAGGGTCACCTCAAACTATTACCAACTTAGTGGGTTATTGCCCAATATTCTGGGCAAAACCATTCCCACCTCATTTAAAAAATTTGGACAGTTTACCGTTAGGGGCGAGGCGGAGATTACCGAAACTTCCATAGATGCACAGGTCAACTTAAATACGGCGGTAGGCAGTAGTTATTCCAATTTGCAGATGACCAATATCAATAATATTGATGATGCTTCTTACCGTGGGTTTATTTCGCTCATAGATTTTAACCTTGGTGAGTTTATAGATAATCCAAAGTTTGGCAAGACCACCTTGGATGTCAATGTAGAGGGCCGGGGATTTATATCGGAATATCTGAATACGGAGGTCATCGGGGAGATTTACAATATGGAATTCAATAGCTATAACTATAAAAACATAAAACTCTCAGGAATTTTAAAAGAAGAACTTTTTGATGGTAATCTGGTGGTAAACGATGAGAATTTTAAGTTCGATTTTAAAGGCTTGGCAGATTTTAGCGCGGAGCGCAACGACTTTAATTTTATTGCCAATGTTGATTATGCCGATTTTAAAAAGTTGAATTTTATCCAGGATAGTATTTCGGTTTTTAAGGGTAATGTCCGTATGGATATTACGGGGAACACTTTGGACAATATTTCCGGGGAGGTAAAATTCTTGAACACCGTTTATCAAAATAAGAACGATACCTACAAGTTTGACGATTTTTCCATTTCGTCCACTTTTGAAAAAGACTCCCTTAGAAACGTACAGATCATTTCCCCGGACATCATAACGGGGTATATGAAAGGCTATTTTAAGGTAGAGGAGCTTGGAAAGCTATTCCAAAATTCCTTGGGCAGTATCTATACCAATTATAAGCCGTATGAGATTTCGGACGGTCAAGAACTGGCCTTTAATTTTAGGATTTACAACAAGATCGTCAACATTTTCTTGCCAGAAGTAACCTTTGGGCCGGAAACCTTTATTAGGGGCAATATTGTTGCTGACAATGGGGATTTTAAATTGACGTTCAAATCCCCGGCGATCGAGGCCTTTAAAAATGAGATGCAAAACATCGAACTTAAAATAGACAACAAAAACCCCTTGTTCAATACGTTCTTGTCCGTAGAGGACATGTCCACGGTATATTATGACCTCCAAGATTTTAACCTTATCAACACCACCTTAAAAGATACCTTGTTTTTTAGGACGGAATTTAAGGGCGGCAGTAAGTTGGATGATAGTTACAACCTTAATTTTTACCATACGTTCAATGAGGAAAACAAATCCGTTATCGGACTAAAAAAATCCGAGGTCAAGTTCAAGGGCAATAATTGGATTCTTAACAAAAATGGGAACCGGCAAAACAAGGTAATCCTTAATCGCACTTTGGACAGTATCCAAATCCAAGAGATCGTTATGGATAATGGTAGGGATGAGCAAATCCGTTTAAAAGGGCAAATGGCAGACTCGACCTACAAGGATTTGGAGCTTCAATTTAAAATTGTCTCTTTGAACAAGGTCACCCCGGCCATTGATAGTTTGCGGTTGGACGGTAAGGTAGACGGCTTTTTGAACATTCTCCAAAAAGATGGAAAGTACTTGCCTTCTTCAAGTTTGGATATCACGGATTTTATGGTAAACGATGCCCCGCTTGGGGACTTGGAAGTCGTTGTTTTTGGGAATAATGATCTTACGGAGTTTGGGGTAAATACATGGCTTACGGAATCTGGTAAGGAACGGTTTAGCGTCAGTGGTAAAGTAAATAATTCCAAGGCGGGTACTAGTTTGGACTTGCTGGCTTCCTTCAATGAGTTTGCATTGGAGCCCTTTGCTCCCCTTGGAGAGGATATCATCACCAATATTAGGGGGTTGATCAGCGGAAATGCTAAAATTACGGGCAAAGTGGAAAACCCCATATTCAATGGTACACTTACGTTAAACGAGGCTGGAATGGGCATTCCCTATCTAAATGTAGATTATGATTTTGCCCCCTTGTCCAGGGTCCGCTTATTTGATCAGACCTTTTATTTTGAAAACATCAATTTAAATGATGTGGATCATGGCACTAGGGCTAGCTTGGATGGGACCATAAGCCATACCGCTTTTGACGATTGGACGCTTAACCTCAACCTGGATACCAATAACGATCGCTTCCTAATTTTGAATACAGGTTTTGATGAAGAGGCCCTATATTACGGTACCGGGTTCGTAAACGGAACGGGTGCAATTTTTGGTCCCACTACGGCTTTGAACATTCAATTTGACGGTTCTTCCGCTAGGGGTACGGAACTTAAGATTCCGTTGAGTGATATCACCAGCGTGGGCGATTATTCCTTTATTGATTTTGTTGAAAAAGGAGGTAAGCAGACCTTGACCAGTGAACGCGTGCTTGATGAGTACCAAGGTTTGGAACTTACCTTTGATATTGCCGTTACCCCAGATGCCGAAGTGGAAATCGTTGTAGATCGCGAAAACGGAAGTTCCTTAAAAGGAACCGGGGAAGGACTTTTGTTGATGGAAATCAACACCAACGGAAAGTTCAATATGTATGGGGAATTTGTTGTGGTTACCGGGGAATACCGTTTTAGAAGAGCGGGTATCATAGATAAAACGTTTAACGTTCGTCCGGGGGGAACCATAAACTGGGAAGGCGATCCTTTAACGGCTAGGTTAAACCTTGATGCCGTATATGCTTTAAATGCCAATCCTGCGCCCTTATTGGATAATGCACAAGGAATTTCACGTACAATCCCTACGGAGGTCGTTGTGCGCTTGGATGGCGAACTGGAAAGTCCCACCATAGATTTTGATATCGAATTCCCGGGAACCAGCTCCGTGTTTAAATCCGAATTGGAATATCGTTTGCAAGATCCCACTATAGAAGGGGACAATGCGTTCTTTCTCTTGGCCCAAGGTACCTTTACAAGTCCTAGCCAGAGCGGTATTACCCAACAAGCGGTTACCGGAAACTTGATACAAAGTGCTTCCGGTATCCTTAACTCGGTCCTTGCGGGAAGCAATGACAAGCTCAATTTTGGACTTTCATACGAACAAGGGTTTTCCAGTGAGACCATCAATACGGAAAATAGGATAGGGGTAACCGTTTCTACCCAAATATCGGACCGTGTCCTAGTGAATGGCAGGGTTGGGGTTCCGGTCGGTGGTGCCACGGAGACCGTGGTTGCTGGGGATTTGGAAATTCAGGTATTATTGAATGAAGATGGTACTTTAAGTGCAAAGTTTTTCAACAGGCAAAATGAGATCCAGCAGTTTTTAGCGGAGCAGCTTGGGAATACCCAGGGCGTGGGACTGTCCTATCGGGTAGATTTCAATAATTTTAAGGAACTGTTCCGAAAGATTTTCAAATCAAAAAAGGGAAAAGAAAAAGAAGTTGAGACCATTACCAATTCCAATGTTATGGGGAAAGATAGCCTCATACAATTCCAACCTAAAAAAACGACGGCAAAACGTCAGAAATAGCTCAAAATCAAACTTTTTTGCAAGGATTGTAATACGAAAACGTTTGCGGAAATTGAATATCCCAAATAAGGGTGTTGCCCGTTTTTTTATTGCGATAAGTTTGCTAGTTTTGATTCTTCAAAAATAAAAATGGCCAATAAAATCAAGAAGATTGCTGTGTTTACTTCCGGAGGGGATTCTCCAGGAATGAACGCCGCCGTGCGATCCGTAGTCAGGACCTGTGCGTTTATGAAGTTGGAATGTGTTGCGGTTTATAGAGGTTACCAAGGAATGATCGATGGTGATTTTAAGGAAATGGACGCGCGTAGCGTAAACAATATCATCAATAAAGGGGGAACCATTCTCAAATCTGCCCGATGTGAGGAGTTTAGGACTCCGGAAGGCCGTAAGAAGGCATATGACCAATTGAAAAAGCACCATATCGATGCTTTTGTGGTCATTGGGGGTAACGGTAGTTTTGCCGGAGCTCTGCTCTTTAACGAGGAATACAATTTCCCCGTTATGGGAATTCCCGGTACTATTGATAACGATATCTTAGGTACCTCCTATACTATTGGTTTTGATACGGCCATCAATACGGTTGTTGAGGTTATCGATAAGATACGGGATACGGCAAGTTCCCACAATAGGTTATTCTTTGTTGAGGTGATGGGACGTGATGTAGGTCATATTGCCTTAAATGCCGGTGTAGGTGCCGGTGCAGAGGAAATACTGATACCGGAACAAAATTTAGGTTTGGAACGTCTTATCGACTCACTAAAGAGGAGTAAGAAATCCGGAAAATCCTCTAGTATCGTTATTGTTGCGGAGGGTGATAGGATAGGAAAGAACGTCTTTGAACTTAAGGAGTATGTAGAAGAGCATTTGCCCATTTATGACGTACGGGTATCCGTGCTAGGGCATATGCAAAGAGGGGGCAACCCAACCTGTTTTGATAGGGTTTTGGCAAGTAGGATGGGCGTAAAGTCCGTTGAGGCCTTGCTTGAAGGAAAATCGAATTATATGGTTGGTATACGGGATAGCAAGCTTATCCTAACACCAATTAGTGAAGCAATAAAAGCGCATACCCCGGTCGATGAAGAATTGATACGGGTGTCGGATATAATGACAACATAAACTATTTATTAATAAAAATTGGAACATGTCACAAGTAAAAATTGGTATTAACGGATTTGGAAGAATAGGACGTTTGGTCTTTAGAGCTTCCGTAAAAAGGGACAATGTAGAGGTCGTGGCCATTAACGATTTGCTAGATGTTGAGCATTTGGCCTATCTTTTAAAGTACGATTCCGTACACGGTAGGTTCGATGGTACCGTTGATGTAAAAGATGGTCACTTGGTAGTGAATGGAAAGACCGTCCGTATTACTGCGGAGCGCGACCCAAAAAACCTGAAGTGGGATGAGGTAGGTGCTGATTTGGTAGCGGAGTGTACCGGTATTTTCACTACGTTGGAAACGGCCCAATACCACATTGATGGTGGTGCCAAAAAAGTCGTGATTTCTGCGCCATCCAAGGATGCCCCTATGTTTGTAATGGGTGTTAACCACAAAGATGTCAAAGCTAGCGATACCATTGTTTCCAATGCTTCTTGTACCACCAATTGCTTGGCACCATTGGCCAAGGTATTGAATGATAATTTTGGTATAGAAGAAGGTTTGATGACCACGGTCCATGCTACTACGGCAACGCAACTAACGGTTGACGGACCTTCCAGAAAAGATTATAGAGGTGGAAGAAGTGCCATGTTGAACATTATTCCTGCTTCTACCGGAGCTGCCAAAGCGGTAACTAAAGTGATTCCTGCTTTGGAAGGCAAACTGACCGGAATGGCATTTAGGGTGCCTACGGCAGATGTTTCCGTTGTTGACCTTACCGTTAGGTTAGAAAAGGAAACTTCTTATGAAGAAATAAAGAAAGTCTTTAAAGCGACTGCAGAAGGGGAACTAAAGGGTATCTTAGGATATACCGAAGATGCAGTAGTCTCCCAAGATTTTGTTTCCGATGCCCACACGAGCATTTTTGATGCTGGAGCAGGTATAGAATTGAACTCCAAGTTCTTTAAGTTGATTTCTTGGTACGATAATGAGGCAGGTTTTTCCAACAAGATGTTGGATTTGGCTTCCCATATTGCCGGATTATAAGGAATTTAATAACTTCATATTCCTGAAGGTTGGTGGTATCGTACTGATTTTCAGGAATATTTATTTTTAGCAGGTATGATTTTAATCGTAGATAGTGGTGCCACGAAAGCTGATTGGATAGCCTTGGATAAAAAAGGGGAACAACTCTTTGTTACCCAAACCCTTGGTTTAAGTCCGGAAGTATTGACTCGGGAGGTTATAGAGGATCGTCTGGCCAACAACTTTGAGCTTTCCAAAAATAAGGAGGTGGTTTCCCAATTGTATTTTTATGGGGCCGGTTGTGGTACCGACCGTATGAAGAACTTTTTGAAAGGGATTTTCAAGGATTTTTTTCCAAATGCTAAGCCCGAAGTACGGGAAGATACCTTTGCGGCTATCTATTCTACAACTAAAATTGGACACCAAGGCATAGTTTGCATATTGGGCACCGGATCCAATTGCAGCTATTACGATGGCCATCAATTATTCCAAAAAGTAACTTCTTTAGGTTATATTTTGATGGATGATGGCAGTGGGAATTTCTTTGGAAGAAAATTGTTGCGGGATTATTATTTTCATAAAATGCCGCAGGATCTCGGTATCAAGTTTGCCAAAGAATACGAATTGGATGCTGATGTCATTAAAGACCACTTGTACAAACAGCCCAACCCTAATACCTATTTAGCCACTTTTGCCCGATTTATTGTGGAGAACAAAGAACATCCATATTGTAAAGGGGTAATAGATAAAGGGTTCCAACAGTTCGTCAACAACTACATTATGCAGTTTGAACTTGCCACTAAGGTGCCTATAAGCTTTGTTGGAAGTATCGCATACTATTTAAGGGAAGAGTTAGCTACCGTTATTGAGCGCAACGACCTTATTTTAGGTGTCATTAGACAGCGTCCGATAGACGGCTTGGTGGAATTCCACAAAAGCACTATTTGATAGCTGCTTTAGCTTGCGGCTATAAAGTCTTTGGAAAAGTACGATTTGCTATTTGACGGCGATCATTGATATTTCTACGTTAACGAACATAGGCAAATTAGCAACTTCTAC
>CALEYA010000152.1 GCA_937926215.1 uncultured Croceitalea sp.
TGCCATTGCCAAGGACTATAAGGACGAGGTGCCTATTTTCGTTGGGGTGCTCAACGGATCCTTTATGTTCGTATCCGATTTTTTAAAGGCCTACCCTTATCCCTGCGAGGTTTCCTTTGTAAAATTGAGTTCATACCAAGGTTTGACCTCTACCGGTATTGTGGAAACCCTTTTGGACGTTTCCGAGGATATTGCGGGAAGGAGTGTTATTATTTTAGAGGATATTATAGATACAGGGCGTACATTGCAGCAACTGGTACATTTGTTCTCGGACACTAACGTTAAGGAGTTTAAGATTGCCTCCCTGTTTTATAAGTCGGAAATATATAATGGCGAATACGCTATTGATTATATAGGCATGGACATTCCCAATAGGTTTATTGTGGGATATGGATTGGACTACAATGAGCTGGGCCGTAATTTGAGAGAAGTTTATCAATTAAACCAAATGGATATGATCAATCTTGTGCTTTTTGGAAAGCCTGGAGCAGGAAAAGGAACCCAAGCAGGGTTTTTAAAGGAAAAATACAATCTAAAACATATATCCACTGGTGATGTATTCCGGTTCAATATGAAGAACGATACGGAATTGGGGCAGTTGGCAAAATCATATATCGATAGAGGCGATTTGGTGCCGGATGAGGTCACCATCAATATGCTTAAGGCAGAAGTGGAGAAGAACCAGGATGCTGCAGGATTTATTTTTGATGGTTTCCCAAGGACGGCAGCCCAAGCCGAGGCATTGGATAATTTTTTGGAATCCAAAGGAATGCAGGTCAATGCGACCATAGCGTTGGAGGCAGATGACGATGTGTTGGTAGCCCGTTTGTTGGAAAGGGGTAAGGAAAGTGGCAGGAGTGACGATCAGGACGAGCTTAAGATCAGGAACCGTTTTGACGAATACAATCAAAAAACCGCGCCTTTAAAAGACTACTACAATGCCCAAGGAAAATTCCATTCCGTAAGCGGCATTGGTGAAATCTCTGAGATTACTGGGCGATTAAGCGAGGTCATCGATGGGCTATAGGACGATTTGTACTTTAGTTTAGAGTAAAGAGTTTAGGGTTTTGAGTTAAGAGTCAAGAGACAAGAGTCAAGAGGAGTGGTCTAACAAACCTAATTTAATGTGAGTTAGACATAGTTTTTTGGAACTATATATTTTTCGCCAATTTATATAATTTGTCCGGTCGAGCGCAGTCGAGACCTCATTGAAACGGATGTCTTTATAATTTCTCGACTGCGCTCGAAGTGACATCAACAATTATGTGTTGACCTTTTACGTTTCTAACAGGCTATTTTTATATCGTACTTATAATATTTATTTTCATTAACCTTTAACCTTTAACCTTTAACCTTTAACTACAACTATGACCGAAGGTAATTTTGTCGATTATGTAAAAGTACATGTTACTTCCGGGAACGGCGGCAAGGGTTCCGTGCATCTGCATCGGGAAAAATACATTACCAAAGGAGGTCCCGACGGCGGTGACGGTGGCCGTGGGGGGCATATTATCCTTAAGGGGAACAACAACCTATGGACCTTGATTACCTTTAAATTCAAAAGGTTTTTTAAGGCAGGCCATGGCGGGCATGGTAGCAAGAACAGAAGTTCCGGAGCGGACGGGGAAGATGTATATATGGACGTACCCCTAGGCACCGTAGTGCGGGATACCGAATCCAACGAAATCCTTTTTGAGATTACCGAGGACGGGGAAGAAAAAATAATAGCCCAAGGAGGAATGGGCGGTCGTGGGAACTGGCATTTTAAAACCTCCACCAACCAGACCCCGCGTTATGCCCAGCCGGGAATCCCGGGCGAGGAGCGTCAAATTACCTTAGAGCTTAAAGTATTGGCAGATGTTGGCTTGGTGGGTTTCCCCAATGCGGGAAAATCAACCTTATTGTCGGTATTGACCTCGGCAAAACCCAAGATTGCCGATTATGAGTTTACCACCTTAAAGCCCAATTTGGGTATTGTGGAATACCGGGATTACCAAAGTTTTGTAATGGCAGATATTCCTGGAATAATTGAAGGTGCCGCGGAAGGAAAAGGCTTGGGGCACTACTTTTTAAGACATATTGAGCGTAATGCTACCCTGCTGTTCTTGATTCCTGCGGATAGTAAGGATATAGGTAAGGAATACCGCATACTTTTGGATGAATTACGACGCTATAATCCGGAAATGCTGGATAAGCAACGTATTTTAGCCATTTCCAAATCCGATATGTTGGATGACGAATTGATGGTGGAAATGAAGCAGGAATTGGATGCCGAATTGGACATGCCTTACCTATTTATTTCCTCCGTAGCCCAAAAAGGACTTCAGGAACTTAAAGATTCCCTTTGGAAGTTGTTGAACGAATAAGCCATTGCTTTTGGGCAATCCATCACTAAAATTTGTACATTTAAGTAGAATGAAATGTATGAAAAAGCTGTGCTACCTTATCTTGGTTTTTATTGGTATTTCTTGCAATGCCATTCGTGTGGACTACGATTATGACCGTGCCACGGATTTCACGAACTACAGCACTTATAATTACTTTACGGATATCGAAAGCGGCTTAAGCCAATTGGACGAAAAGCGCTTGGTAAAGGTTTTGGATGCTACCTTGCAGGCCAAAGGCTATTTACTGGCAGAGGAACCCGACTTTTATATCAATATCGTAAGTGGGACCTATAAAAATCGCCCATCGAACAACGTAGGTGTCGGTATAGGGGGAACGGGTAGAAGCGTTGGTGGAGGTGTATCCATAGGACTCCCCATACAAGGTTCCCTATTAAAACGGGAAATCCAGATTGATTTTGTGGACAGTCAGAAGGACGTTTTGTTTTGGCAAGGCACCAGCGTATCCAACCATAGAGAAAAGGCATCCCCATTGGAACGGGAAGCCCAGTTAAAGAAGGTGGTGGATAAAATCTTTATCAAATTCCCTCCCGAAAAGAAGTGATATCCTTTTTTAAATCAGGTCCGCGATACCCTTTATTTATTAATATTCCAAAGTGGTTTTCTATCAAAAACTCGATATCTGCAATATGGTTATCGAGGAAATTATATTTTTAAACTACTGAAAATGTGTGGTTTGTAAAAATAATGTATTCTTGGGACCATCAACTTTTCAATTGGGTAATCACTATTTACCGTTCGGTAAGGCCAGTTTACCGTTGGTCATAATTTACTTTCTACAAGGGCACTACCGTTATACATTTGTTTCATAAATCAATCAAAAACAAAACAACATGATAGCACTTGTAAAAATTATAGTCTCCCTAGTATTAAGCATTTTTATTTAATCAATCATAAAAACCAAAATCATGAAAAACTTTAAAAATTTAAAACAAGCCGTATTTATTTTAGGATTCATAGCCTTATTGGTCGGGGCATTTAGCAGCTTGGCGGGTGCACATCCCATGGCCTCCTTTTTTCCGGTGTACACTGGGTTGTTCTTAATGGGCACCGTATTGCTGCATAAAGAGCCAAAAGTGAATACCGTTGTCTAAAACCAGAATTATGAAACTTACCATTCACGGGGCATTGTATACGGCCGGGGCTATTCTTATAACTGCGGCCATTGTTTCCCAATTTCAACGTGCAGAATTGATTTGGAGCACCTTAACCACATTAAGTGTACTCCCAATACTTTATTTTGGGTATCGGGCAGAACAAAAAAAGAAAAGGTGTTTACCCAAAAAGAACAAGCCTTTAAAGATGGCGGCGGTCACTTTAGGTATCGCTTTTGTCTTTTTGGGATTTGGGTTTACGGTAGGTAAACTTATTTATCTTTGGGCACAATAACACCACGGTATACCCTATGAACATTACTGACAAAAATCAAAATCGATTTTTTTGGATACTACAATTTGCAGGTTGGGGATTTCTTAACCTTTCCTCAGTACTGTTTCTAAAGAAGTTTGGGCTTCAATTTGTGATTTTCAACCTCGTTATAGGACTTTCCATTGGTATTGGGGTATCTACGGCTTTAAGGGCGTATCTTAAAAAACACATTGATTTAGAGAGTTTTACCCTTAAAAAATTCATCAAAATTGCAACCGCCTTATTGGTCGCTTCGGCTGTTTATGGAGCATTGAGTTATGGTTCGGGCTATGTCTATGGCAAGTGGGGACCAGATATATCTGAAGATGAAATGGGTCTTTTAAAGGCCTTTGCCAATATATGGTTGCTCATCTTCAATTCCATATTTATCATGACCTGTTGGGTGGTCTGTTATTTGGTCATTAAATTGTTGCTCAAGCTAAATAAGGACAGGATTGCCAGACTGGAAATGAGCGATACCCTTAAACAAGCGCAATTGAATACCTTAAAAGGACAGATTAATCCGCATTTTATGTTCAACAGCCTCAATAACATTAGGGGATTGATGTTGGAAGATGTTGAAAAATCCCGGGAGATGCTGACCAAGCTATCGGAGATGTTGCGCTATTCCTTGACCAAGAACAATGTGGACGGGATTGCGGTGGCGGAAGAGTTGGAAATGGTGGACAACTACATTGCGCTCTCAAAAATACAGTTTGAAGAGCGACTGCAATACACCAAAAAAGTGGATGATACTGCATTGGCCGTACAAATACCTCCAATGTTGATACAATTGCTTGTAGAAAACGCTGCAAAACATGGTATTTCCAATCTAAAGGACGGCGGTGAGATTCGCCTTGAAATACAAAAGCATACCAACGAGATGTTGATCAGGGTTGCCAATACCGGTAAATTGAAAATCTCCAAGGGTTCTACACAACTAGGGCTTAAAAATATACGGCAACGCCTTAATATCCTGCATGGCGATAAGGCTACCTTTAGTCTAAACGAGGTAGGTAATGAGGTGGTCGCAGAAATCCATATTCCCGTACTATGAGTATCAAAGCCGTCATTGTAGAAGATTCCCGTTTGGCGCGTAACGAGCTAAAAGAGCTCATTAAAAAGCACCCGGAAATTGAGATCGTGGGGGAAGCGGAGAATGTGGATAAAGGGGTAGCACTTATACAAGAAACCCGACCCCAACTCCTTTTTTTGGATATTAATATGCCAGAAAAAGATGGCTTTGAATTGTTGGAACTATTGGACGAGGTGCCTATCACCGTATTTACGACGGCTTTTGATGAATATGCCATTAAGTCCTTTGAGTACAATGCCTTGGACTATCTGCTAAAGCCTATAAATAATGCACGCTTTGCCACGGCCATTGAAAAAGTAAAGGCCAAAATAGATGCCCAGGAAGATGTTGCCACCGCGGCAATGACACTAACGGAACAAAGCCAGATATTTATTAAGGACGGTGAAAAATGTTGGTTGGTCAAGATTGGGAACATTTCGCATTTTGAAATCGTAGGCAATTATACCCGGGTTTATTTTGATGGGGAAACTCCCATGCTGTACAAATCATTGAACCAAATTGAAGGGAAACTACCAAACTCCATCTTCTTTAGGGCCAATAGGCAACAAATCATTAACACCAACTACATTGCCAACTTGGTCCCGTGGTTTAACGGCAAGCTTAAATTGACCATGACCAACGGGGTTGAAATTGAAATATCAAGAAGACAGTCCTATCTTTTTAAGGATAAAATGAGTTTTTAGCAATTTTAAGGTAGTTTTGCTGAAAATAATGTAACAATCCAGTTTAAGAAACGACTTACGAAAAATGTTAACTCAAAAACGAAAATCACAAAAATGAAAAAAGTACTCTTTGTAGCATCGGTATTGGTGCTGGCAGCTTCCTGTAAGGAAGAAAAAGCGGAAGAAAAGGCAGAAGTGATTCCAGGTATCGTCCTGGAAAACATGGATACTTTGGTTAGCCCAAAAGATGATTTTTACAATTATGTAAACGGAACTTGGATGAAAACCACTGAAATTCCCGACGATAGGACCAGTTGGGGAGGTTTTACGGTTTTAAGAAAATCCACGGATAACGATGTGCTTCAGATTTTGGACAAAGCCAAGAAGAGCAATTCGTATGGACCGGAAACGGATCAAGCCAAAGCCTTGGCTATTTTTGACACCAAGTTGGATACGGTGGCGCGTGATGCGGTGGGTCTTGCACCCTTACAACCTGCTTTGGATGCTATAGCCGGTATCCAAAACTTAGAGGATTTACAGACCGTGCTTGCTACGAACCCTGCAGTTTCATCGCCATTTGTTAGCATTGGTGCGGGAGCTGATTTGAACAATAGTAGCATGAATGCCGTGTACTTTGGGGCAAACGGTTTGGGACTTCCGGATCGCGATTATTATTTGGACCAAGATGATAAATCCAAAGAGACCCGTGCAAAATACAAGGAGCATATTGCACGAATGTTGCAAAAATTGGGCGATACCGAAGCTACGGCAATGGCGGAAGCCGATAAAATCTTGGAATTAGAAACCCAATTAGCAGAACCTAGATTGACCAAAGTAGAACGACGGGATGCTAGAAATT
>CALEYA010000153.1 GCA_937926215.1 uncultured Croceitalea sp.
ATTACATCCCCACCCCTAGTGGCCTCACCAGGACTCGAACCTGGATCTAAAGTTTAGGAAACTTCTATTCTATCCCTTGAACTATGAGGCCATTGATTATTGGCAGGTGGGTATCCATTAAATTACGGGCCGCAATTTACAAAGGGCAAAAATATACTTTTTAAAACACTTTTAAAACGAAAATTAACGGGTAGTGGCTTGCGTAAATACCTTTGACAAACTAATTCTGGTCAATGGCTTATCAAAATAGCCGGCTACTTCGCCATGCGCTTTTGCGGTAGCCCTGTCCTTAGCGTTCACAAAGGCCGAAAGCACAAAAATTTCCGGAAGCTGGGATTTCTTTACCTTTCTCTTTAATTCTTCTATAAACTGCCAACCGTCCATATCATCCATGACCAAGTCCAAGAAAATTAGTTCCGGCATAGGTTGTTGCCCTTCCAAAACACCCCCAATGGCCTCCAGACCTTCCTCTGCATTGGAAAATGTAGCTATGGAAAATTCACCTTCAAACTGTTCCAAACAATAGCGTGTAGCAAATTGGGAGACCATGTCGTCGTCAATAATCCAAACAGTTCTGTGCATAGGTTTGTAGTTAAGATATTATGGGGCAATATCAATTTCAATCTACAAAACTAAACCCTTTTGTGGGAAACCTCCTCAAAATATCGTTTTACGGTAAAAAATAGCTGTGTATGGTTCAAAAGCGGTTACCTATCGGCAGAAAACCCTTTACTAGGGGTCAATGAGGAAGCTTTTTCCTTAAAACCCCATATACGAACGTTCCCAATAGGGCTCCTGCTATCACAAAAAGAATAGGTAGGAAACCCGCTCCTAATAGGGTATACATAGGACCTGGACACGCTCCCACGAGAGCCCATCCCAAACCAAAGAACACTCCGCCAAGCGCATAACGCCAAAACGACCGCTCTTTGTCCACAATAGTAATGGCATCCCCAAAAAAAGATTTTCGGCCTTCTTTTTTAGCCCATAAGGTGAACAACATTCCCAAAAACCACGCAGAACCAATAATGCCGTACATGTGAAACGCATCAAACCGGAACATTTCATAAATACGGAACCATGAAGCCGCTTCCGATTTAAAAAGTACGGTGCCAAAAAATATGCCGACTACCAAATAAATAAAACCCTTCATATTACCTAAAAATTAATGGGAATAAAACATGTACCATAACCAAACCGCCGGCAAAAAAACCAAGTACGGCAATAAGGGAAGGAAGTTGTAAGTTGCTAAGTCCGGATATGGCATGGCCCGATGTGCATCCACCAGCGTAACGTGCTCCAAAACCTACCAGAAACCCTCCAATAACCAAAATGGCAATTGTATAGGGGTCATTAAAAACCTCTTTGGCAAAAAACTCCGAAGGCATATATGAGGTTCCAGCACTGTGAAAACCCAATGTTCGCAGTTCCTCCAAACTATTCGCATGAATCAAGACGGCTTCATTCGCCGTTAGGTAATTGGCCGCTATAAAACCGCCGATACCAACACCTAAGGCAACGAGCAAGTTCCACTGTTGGGATTTCCAATCAAACCTAAAGAAATCCGATGCCTTATCCGCACCGGCAAGGGTGCAGATGGTCCTTAGATTGGAAGACATACCAAAGCGTTTGCCCAACAACACCAAAATGGCCATAGTAAGGGCAATAAGGGGGCCAGAAACGTACCATGGCCAGGGTTGCATTATAAACTCCATACTTGTTTATTAGAAAGAGAAAAGATATGCATTACCAAAAGGACAACCAAGACCACATACTGATTATGAAAACCTTGCCTATTATCATCCAATTACCATTCCTCCTAAATGTCCATATAAATTAAGGGATCAGAACGATGCCTAATTTTTTACTTTACAGGTATTCAAACCAAAAATGCTATACAGCGGACAAAAGCTGACAAAACTGGTGAGCACAAAAATTGCCGACAATGCCAAAAGCACATATGCCAAGGTTCCGTCTATCACCTTAAAATAATACAATGCGCCTATGATCAAGGCCACTACAAAACGAACAATGCGGTCCATACCGCCCATATTTTTTTTCATCACTTAGATTTTTCAACAAGCAAAACGATTCCCGTAATAAACCCCAAACAAATAAGACATACCAAAAGAAGTTTTTGCCAAGTTTTTAGTTTCATGCCCAAAAGTATTTTATTGCCCCGCCAATGGCTGTAACCAAGGTTACAAAAACATCCCTTTTTTTGTAGTATTTTTAAAGATTTAGAGAAATGGATAGAAGACACTTTACTGCTAGGTTAACATTGGCCGGAATGGCAACAGCACTTGGTGCACCTATAGTTTTTGCCCATAAATTGCCAAAAGATTATCTGCCTTTGGCTTTACAGGACAACGATCCCTTTACCCTTTTTACCAAGGATAAGGAAATGGTTGTGTTAAACGATAGGCCTTGGAATATGGAAGCCAAAGCACATTTGTTGAACGATAGGATAACACCCAATAAATATATGTTCATTAGAAATAATGGGCGTATTCCGGAAACCATAGATACAAATACTTGGACCTTGACCGTTGATGGCGAATCTGCGGTGGGCACTAAAACCTATTCTTTAAAGGATTTAAAAACCAAGTTTAAACACCATACCTACCAACTTACGTTGGAATGCGGTGGTAATGGAAGGAGCGAATTCAACCCTCCGGCCAAAGGCAACCAATGGACCGTTGGTGCGGTTTCCTGCGCCAACTGGACGGGAATCAGATTAAGTGATGTATTAAAAGATGTGGGTGTAAAAGCTGATGCGGTCTACATAGGCTATCATGCCGCGGATACCCACTTGAGTGGCGACCCCAAAAAAGAACCCATTTCCAGGGGTGTTCCCTTGGCAAAAGCCATGCAGGAAGAAACCTTACTGGCCTTTAAGATGAATGGGGAAGATATCCCACTGGCCCACGGACATCCATTGCGATTGGTTTGCGGTGGTTGGCCGGCATCAACATCGGGAAAATGGTTGAACGGCATAAGCATACGAAACCAAGTCCATGATGGTGCCAAAATGGGCGGAAGCTCTTACCGAGTACCTTGCGAAACGGTTTCACCCGGAAGTAAAGTAGATGAAAAGGATATGTGTATCATTGAATCCATGCCCGTTAAATCGTTATTGACCTATCCAAAATCTGGGGCGCTATTAAAAAAAGGAAAAAACCTGAACATAAATGGACATGCCTGGGCGGGTGAGTTGGCCGTGTCCAAAGTTTCGTATTCCATTGATTTTGGAAGCACTTGGCAGGAATGCCAGCTTGAAGCCCCAGCAAATCGGTTGGCATGGCAGCATTTTAATGCTACTATCGCTTTTCCAAAAAAGGGGTATTATGAGATTTGGGCGCAAGCCACGGATTCCAATGGTATTGCACAACCTATGGTACTCCCAGGCTGGAACCCTAAGGGGTATCTGAACAATGCGTGCCATAGAATAGCGGTTAAAGTAGTCTGATGGAAAACAATTTTGACAAACAAATCAAAGCATTGGCCAGAATGCTATCCGCTTTTTTTGGACTGCTCCTTGTATTGGTAGGAGGTTTGTTCTATTTGAAGGAACATCCGAATGCCTTTGAAAAAAATAGCGTTCCAGAACCACTCCCTGTCGCACTGACCAAAGAAGATTACGATAAGGTGGAAGATGGTATCCACATCGCTACAGGTTTTGTGGATGATACCCATATGCAGTTGGTCGTTCAAAATTGTACCAGCTGCCATTCCGCTAAATTGGTCACCCAAAACAGAATGAGCGAAGCGGGCTGGACAGCGACCATAAAATGGATGCAGGAAACCCAAAACCTATGGGATTTAGGACCTAACGAAGAAAAAATTATTGCCTATCTAGCCAAAAACTATGCCCCAAATCAAAAAGGAAGAAGACAAAATTTAAGTGATATTGAGTGGTATGAGCTTAAGTAATAGTTATGTGTTATTGTTCCTGCTTTTGACCTCATGCTTACAACATGGCTCAAGACCGGCATCGCATCCCTTGTCATCCCACAATCCTTTAATTGAGCTAGACGAGCTGTTAACGTGCGACCTTTCTAAGGGATATGTACTAATAGATTTCAGGGCGCCCAATGCCTATGCTGAAGGACATATTGAAGAAGCCGTAAATATTTGGAGGCCAGAAATTGAGAACAAAAACGAACCCTATAGTGGCATCCTGCCAACCAAGGTCCAATTGGAAAAAGTGTTTTCAAAAAAAGGAATACAACCTACCGATACCCTTATCATATATGACGACAACGGTTCATGTGAAGCCACCCGGCTTTGGTGGGTTTTGCAACAGTATGGCTTTAACCAAACCAGGGTATTAAACGGAGGTTTAAAAGCCTATTTACAACATGGCCCACCGCTTTCAAAAGAAACCCCCAAAAGGAATGCGTCCCATTTTATCTTAAAAGGGGAATTTATGGAACAGTATATAGGCCGCGAAGAATTGTTGGGTTTGCTAGATGCAAACACCCCTTTAAGGTTAGTAGATGTTCGAACACCTGATGAGTTCAATGGAAAACGTCAAAAAAAAGGAGCTTTCAAAGCCGGAAGAATTTCCAAAAGCATACTGTTTGATTGGAAAAATGCCTTGGACACCAATAAAGAGCAGCACTTTCTTCCATTGGAAGAACTACAAAAACGGTATCAAAAACTTACGCCTAATAAAGAGGACCTCATGGTAATTTATTGTCATAGTGGTGTACGCTCTGCGCATACTACCTTTGTTTTAACACAACTCTTAGGCTATAAAAACGTAAAAAACTATGATGGTTCTTGGACAGAGTGGAGTCATTTTGAAAAACTTCCATATGAAAAGGATTTTGAAACTATTATTTTTGAATGATGGAAGCATATATTGAAGCATTCACATCGGGATTTTGGGGCACGGTGAACTGGACGTGGAAGTCCATACTGTTCGAAGTGCCTTGGTACACCAATTATTTTTGGGGACTTATCCTTATATCCCTGTTAATTTGGGGGTTAGAACTTATTTTTCCATGGCGTAAAGACCAGTCTGTCTTTAGAAAAGATTTTTGGTTGGATGCCTTCTATATGTTCTTCAATTTCTTTTTGTTTGCCTTGGTCATTAACGGCGTATACAAGGCTTTGGGAATTGCTTTTGGAACGCTGGGGATTTCGGCAACCAGCTTTGCGGTACTTGATTTTTCACTATGGCCGCAATGGGCACAGTTATTGGTCTTTTTTATCCTTTTGGACTTCGTACAGTGGTTCACCCACATTATGCTACACAAGTTTTCCTTCTTATGGAAGTTTCACCAAATCCATCATAGTGTCAAGGAAATGGGCTTTGCAGCACACCTACGCTACCACTGGATGGAGAACATTTTGTACAAACCTTTAAAGACTTTAGGGGTTATGCTTTTAGGGGGGTTTGAACCGGAACAAGCTTATATCGTCCACTTTTTGGCCATTGCCATTGGCCATCTAAACCACGCCAACATCAAACTTACCTATGGGCCGTTGAAATACGTTTTAAACAATCCCGTCATGCATTTGTACCACCATGCCTATACCCTACCAGAAGGACGGTTTGGGGTCAATTTTGGCATAAGCCTGAGCTTATGGGATTACATTTTTGGTACCCATCATGTCCCAGAAAGCAGCGGGACCATCACCTTGGGGTTTCCCGAAGATGCATCCGTACCCAAGCAATTCTGGGGGCAGCTTATCCACGGTTTCACAAAAAGAAAGAAAAACACCTAAGTATGCTGCTTTAGCAGTCCTGCCAATTCGTTGGGTTGCACCACACCCGACTGCCGCCAAACGATATTGGCATCTTTAAAAATAATAAGCGTAGGTACACCGCGTACTTGATATTTGGAAGCCAAAGATTGGTTTTTATCCACATCTATCTTTACGATCTTGGCGGCATCGCCAACCTGATCTTTTACTTGCTCCAAAATGGGCATCATGGTCTTACAAGGTCCGCACCATGTAGCGTAAAAATCGATGAGTACCGGTTTATCGCCAGAAATAATATCAGTAAAACTTGCCATCGGTAATCGTTTTATTGGCACCGCCAAAGGGTATAATACCCCGAAGCCTGTTCGGCAGGCGGGTTCGCCCATAATTAAAATTCGGTTTTGTATAAATGCCCGTAGGCATGCCTTCTAGGGGTTTACTCGGAGACCCAATCGTTATAACCACCAGAATAGTCATAGATTTCCACAAAGCCTTTTTCCTTCAATAATTTTGCGGCGCGCTTGCTCCTTCCACCGATCTTGCAATAGACATAGACGGGTTTTTGCCTGTCCAGGTCCTTTATTTGGTCTACAAACATTTTACGATCAATGATATTGAAGTTTACGGCATTTCCAATATGTTCAGCTTCGTATTCCTCGGCAGTCCGCACATCTATCAATTGCACATCATCAGCTTTAATGACCTCCTTAAGTGCCGCTTTATCAATTTTCTTGATCGTTCCTTGGGCAAGCACGGTATTCAACGCCAGCATAAAGAACACTGCAAAAAAGGCTATTTTCTTAGTATTACGGTATTTCATTGTTATGGTTTAAGTGTTGATGGACAAACAAAATCGGTTACCGGGATCCCTACTTCTTTGATAGCCGCAAATCCCCCAGCTACATCTACCAAATTATGGATTCCCCTACTTTTTAATATAGAGGCCGCAATCATACTTCGGTATCCTCCGGCACAATGTACATAAAAGGTTTCGTTTTCAGGGAATTGCGCCAAATGGTCGTTTAAAAAATCCAAGGGGGTCACTTGGGCATTTTCTATGTGTGCCGCACTATATTCCGTCTCTTTTCTAACATCAAAAACAGGAATATCCTCTTCCAATTTTTCTTTAAAGGTAACGGCATTGATACTGGTTACGGTATCCACATCCTTACCTGCACTTTCCCAAGCTTGCAATCCCCCTTTCAAATATCCCAAAACGCCATCGAAACCTACCCTGGACAATCTGGTAATGGCTTCTTCTTCCTTTCCTTCATCCGCAATAAGCAATATGGGTTGTGCAACATCGGCGATCAAAGCACCTACCCAAGGCGCAAAACTTCCTTTTAAGCCTATAAAGATAGATCGGGGGACATGTCCTTTTGCAAAATCATCTTGATGGCGTACATCCAATACTACGGCTCCGGTCTCGTTGGCAGCGATCTCAAAGGCTTCTGGGGAGAGTCCTTTAATGCCCCGTTCAATTACCTCATCAATATGGTCATAGCCTTCTTTGTTCATTTTAACGTTGAGCGGAAAATATTGCGGCGGTGGCAATAGGCCGTCGGTGACTTCCTTTACAAACTCTTCTTTGGTCATATCCGCCCGCAGGGCATAATTCATTTTTTTCTGGTTGCCCAAGGTATCCACGGTCTCCTTCATCATATTCTTGCCACAAGCGGAACCGGCACCGTGGGCCGGATATACGATGACATCATCGGCCAAGGGCATGATTTTGTTCCGTAAACTATCGTACAGAATCCCGGCAAGTTCTTCTTGCGTTATGGTTGCGGCTTTTTGCGCCAAATCTGGGCGGCCCACATCGCCTAAAAACAAGGTATCCCCACTAAAAATGGCATGGTCCTTTCCGTTGGCATCACGCAGTAGGTAGGTGGTACTTTCCATGGTGTGTCCTGGGGTATGCAATACCTTAATAGTTAGTTTTCCCAAGCTGAATTCTTGGCCGTCTTCCGCTACCAAAACCTCATACGAAGGATTGGCATTGGGTCCGTAAACTATGGTAGCACCGGTTTCTTTGGCCAAAGTGAGGTGACCGCTAACAAAATCAGCATGAAAATGGGTCTCAAAAATATAACGGACCTTAGCATTGTCACGTTCCGCACGCTCCAAATACGGTTTTACTTCCCGCAAGGGATCTATAATTGCTACTTGTCCTTCGCTCTCTATATAATAGGCACCTTGCGCCAAACAACCTGTATAAATCTGTTCTATATTCATGACATACTATTTACAACAAACCTACAATAGTTTCTCTTCATTTTTAGTGACTTAAGTCACAGACTTGTTTTGTGCGGTCTGTTGGGTTACTTTCTCTTGTATAGCCGTTTTGCCATTCAGGTTTTCGCAACAATCCACGGCTTCGTTGGTACGAACAAAAAGGTTTTCCCTTCCCAACAAATCTGCAAAACCACTGGCAAAAAACATATCCCTAATAGGACCAATTGCTCCGGCTACTTGCAAGATAATCCCTTTATTTTTTAAATCCACGGCCAGGCGTTTTAGCACGTCCATAGCGTTGCTGTCAATATAATTGATGGCTTCGGCATTTAAGATGACATACTTTAATTTTCCGCCTTTTTTAGCGATGTTTTTGGTAAGCTGCGATTTAAAATAATCAATATTGGCAAAATACAGCTGCCCATCAAACCGAAGCAACAGTATCGACTCAAAATCCTCGATATCCTTTTCAAAGCGATTGATATTCTTAAAATAGTCCGTTCCCTTTATTCTTCCCAAAACCGCAATGTGGGGACGGGACGTTCTATTGACCAACAGTACCAAAGAGAACAGGACCCCAAAAATAATTCCCTGTGAGATTCCCAACAGGAGCGTGGTCAAGAAGGTAACCAACAACAGATAAAACTCATCTTTTCGCTGTTTCCATAAACGTTTGGGATATTCCAAATCAATTAAGCCATAGACGGCCACCATGATAATCGCCCCTAGGACCGCTTTGGGTAAGTAATAAAAATAGGGGGTTAGAAACAACAAGGTAATCCCAACCACAACGACACTTATAAAGGAGGAAATTCCCGTTTTGGCGCCTTCTTGTACGTTGACGGCGGTCCTGGACAATCCCGCATTGGCAGGAAAGGATTGGAAAAAGGACCCCACAATATTGGAGGCGCCCAAGGCCCGTAGTTCTTGATTGGGTCTGGTATGGTATTCCCCACTTTTTTCTTCCACGGCTTTGGCGATGGTCATAGCTTCCGCAAAAGAAATAAAGGCCAAGGTTATGGCAGTGGGCAATGCTTTGAGCATCAAGTTGACATCCCACTTGGGCAACTTAAATTCCGGCAGGCCTTTTGGTATTTCGCCAAGGATATGAACATCCGTTTCCTTCGCCATAAAAAAGTAAATCCCTATAATGGACAGCACCACAACGATCATAGCTGCCGGAAGTTTTTTATGCAGTCGCTTTATAATTAAAATTAGCGCCACGGCCACTCCGCCAATGGCCAAATCGTACCCGTTGGTTTGGGAAAGATTCCCTAGTATGACTTGTAGCGTTTTTAGGGTGTTGTTGGTAACGATTTCCAACCCAAAAAAGTGTTTTAACTGACTAATGGCAATAACGATGGCCGCCGCAGAGGTAAATCCGCTAACTACGGGTCTGGATAAAAAATTGGAAAGAAAGCCCAAGCGCATGCACCCCATGACCAACTGCAATACCCCTACCAAGAGCGCCAAGAAAATGGCCATACCAATATAATCCTCAATATTGAGCAATTTCATTGCCGCCAAACTGGAAGCTACAATGAGGGAATCCAAAGCCACTGGGCCAACGGCCAGTTTTCTGCTGGAACCTGTAAAAACATACATGAGATTAGGGACCAAGGCAGCGTAAAGTCCATAAATGGGTGGGAGGCCCGCAATTAAGGCGTAGGCCATACCTTGCGGAATAAGCATGATACCAACCGTAATCCCTGCTGAAATATCGCCGGATAAATAGCTTTTCTTATAGGTAGGCAACCACTCCACTATGGGAAAAAACCGCTTTAACATAAGAACAAAGGTACTATGCTTTTATACGATTTTAAGTATCCTAGGTTGCCAAGGCTATAAATCACACAATTCGATATGGTTTCTATGCAATTTGATACGCCCCAAGTGCTCCAGTTTTTTCAATAATCTAGAAACCACCACCCTAGAGGTGTGGAGGTCATAAGCAATTTCTTGGTGCGTACTTATAATATGGTTGGTTGCGGAAACCCGCGCCTTTTCTTTTAAATAGGCCGCCAGACGTTGGTCCATATTTTTAAAGGCGATGCTATCTACCGTACTCAAAAGTTCATTAAACCTATGGTGATAACTCTCAAATACAAAATTACGCCAAGAACGGTATTTGCCCATCCATTCTTCCATTTTGGCTATGGGTACCATTACCAGTTCCACGTCCGTTTCCGCCACTGCCCTAATTTCGCTTTTGGTATCCCCAAGACAACACGCCATGGTCATACTACAGGTATCACCACGCTCCAAATAATACAGCAATAGCTCATCACCATCTTCATCTTCACGTAATACTTTTAAGGCCCCAGAGATGACCAAAGGCATTCCTTTGATATATTGCCCTATGCTAATGACGACCGTTCCGTTTTTAACCTGTGCCAAACGACCGTTTTCCAGAATATCAGCTAACAGTGGTTTTTCAAAAACTGACCCAAAACTTTCTTCCAAAGATGCTGTCATACCGTAGTGTTTTCTATTTGTCCTTCCCTAAAAATACGCTTAATGGTCAAACTTGGTCCAAAACTGTAGGTGCAAATCCAATCAACCGCCTCTAATAGCAGCGTATTTACACTATAGCAATTTGGAAAAAGAACCTTTTCTAATTTATGGGTTGATGACGCTAAGGCTTTCTTGAAAAATCCTGCCCTTAAAGAAAAAGCTTTTATACTCAATGTAGCGTTTAATAAGTGTATTTTAAGAAGAGAAATCAAGCATTAGGTAAGTAAACAAGTCAAGAATTTTTATGTAACCGGATCCGGCTTGATAGCGGCCGTACATCTAGGCAGAGCAGGCAAGGTAAAAAGGTATTTGAACTCCAATGACAAGACAAATATATCCGATGATTTTAGAACCTCCCTGGAGCATTACTTAAGACAATTCTTCGGTTACGATACCTCCATGGTTCAACAGCTAGGTACCCCAAAAGATTCAATATCGATTAAGGGAAAACACCCGTACAGTTTTAAAAAAAGTACTCCTACCGTAAAAGGGTAGGAGTACTTTTTTGAGTCTTTACTGCTGTAATTTTTCGGCAACGCGATAGCCGGATATATCTTGGTACCAATCCGATCTTAAGACACCACCACTAGTGGCCCATTCATTAAAGTGTACGAAGCCTTCATTAATAGGCGTTTTCTCCGTAGGAAGAGGGATACTTCCAATGATATTCATTGCCCATGGCAATCCGGTATCGGTGGCAAAGTTTCCGTCTGGATCGGCATTGCTGCCAGAAACCGTTGGTGTTGCGTTCCCTAAATCGGTCACGTCCTGTCCAATAAGATGCACCTCCATCTCACGGGTACCATCGATCACAAGGAAAGGATCAAAAGGGGCAACTCCAACAGTGACTTGAGGCGTGAAATTAACGGTCACCGTTATTTGCTGATTTAACAAGGTATTGTCATTGTCAAAAATTGGGATAACGGCATTGGTCTGGCCTGCTTCCGTACCATTAGCGGACAAGGAGAATACCCCCGTGCTCAAAACCTGACCAGAAACAGAGTTGACTGCGTTTGTCGGTACACCTTCCAGTTCAAAGGCAAGACCGTTGGAAAACGCTCCTCCATTGTTGGTCAATAAGATGTTGAACACAAGATCGACCACTTCGTTTTGGGCGTTGGTCACAGTGGTTATGCTATAATCCACGGCCGTGTCATTAAAATCATAATCCCCAATAAATGGCCATAGGTCCTCAAAGGCCAAGGTAGCGGAATTCCCCTCGGAAGGATAGGTGCTGTTCGCAGCCCTTTGTCCGTCCTGCGGGTAAGCGTCCAAGCTATTGTTCACCCCATCGCCGTCGTCGTCCTGTGCTGCGCAGAACGCGGATAATTGCCCGGCATCTGCTACAGTCCCTGGGCTTTGACCACCGCTTACGGATGTGGGCACACCGTTGGCATCCACACCACCGGTCAACCTTCCGTTGCCATCAATAGCCGCATCCGTAAAATTGGAACCTCCTTCTAAAGCATCAAAACAGCTGTCGCCATCACTATCTAAATCGAGTCTATCTATAACACCATCACCATCGGTATCACATTCTATAACAAAACCAACGTCAAAGCCTATACCAAAATTTTGGTTAGGTCTATTTGCTGTAAACGACAAACTAGACACTGGAGATTCAAATTCCCAGGTGATCGTTATATCTTGATTAGCAGTATTAGATGTTACCACACCACCTGACAGGCTACCGTTGGATGAAACAGATGAAGGCGGTATTGAAAAATTGGATAATGATTCACTAGTTGGCCCATCAAAATCATAAGCAAGAATTCTAAAATTAGTGGTTGGCGTCGAAAACGTAATAGTCGTAACAAAACTAAGGGCAGTAGTTATCCCAGGAGGGTTTCCAAATGCACCTCGATATTCTACAACTTTATTTGATGTAAAACTTGTAGTATTGGATATATTATGTGGATTATCCGTATTCCAAGTTAATGTATTACCCTCAGTTGAAACCAAATTTGACGTTAATACTTGAAATGAATTAGGGTTATCCGTATCATCTGGAGATAAAACATCAAAGATGTCACAAGCATTTTCATCATCATCCAATATTCCATCATTATCATCATCTAAATCGGCAAAATCGCTTACCCCATCACCATCACTGTCCTGGGCTTGTAACTGAACACTTACCGTTGCGCAAAAAAAACAGCACAGCAGCCACTTCATATATAAAGAACTTGGTTTATTATTTTTTTGAATCATAACATTATTATTTTGTCGTTTGAAAAGGGAGGTTACCCTTCTACATTTTATATTAATTAAACTGTGTTATTCGGTACCCTAACGGATATCCTATTTCCCTTAATTGTATTGAAAGGTGATGGAATCGCCCGATTCACTAATTACAAATTCTTCTGAACCGCCAACGGCAGTCCTGATCAATACATAATTTTCGGCAGCGGAGGGAATGGTTACTAATCCAGATAAATTACCGGCATTGGAAAATCCATTAAAAACGTTGGCTCCATCTACAAGCAGTGTATAACGTACGCCATCTTCATCATCACTAATGTTGATGGTCAAGGAACTTGAGGTGGTAAAATCAAATGCTGACGGAATCTCCAATTCGTCCATAGTCTGTACAGTACTTTCCGGAACCGAAGGATCAACAGGGTCCAAAGAATCTTTTACACATGAACTAAGTGTAATCATACCAGCGGGCACAAGAATTTTAAAAAATAGGTTTCTTTTCATGATTTGGGTATTACTATTATAGGAATTACTGTTTAAGCTTTGGGTTATCTTTACGGTCTTCCATAAGATCGATAAAGTGATTCAAAATTCAGATTATTTGTCATACTTATGAGTGTATTACGCCCTAGGGACAATAATGTATCGGCGAATGGACAAAGACTATCGATATAATTTTATTAAGTTTTTTCCTACATTTTAACGAGATTTATCCTTTATATTGTAAAAACACAGTCTTTTAAATCAATTTTGTTGTAAAAGTTCGTTTTTATGTGGTCTTAGGCTAGGGCGATCCTATTCTTACCCATAACAGAAAAACCAAGGGAATCTGTTGCTATGAAAAATAGCCATACAATACGGTCATGGCCTAGCCCGTTTTTTTGAAACTGTTTGCAGAACGGTTTTGTGGATTTTCCCACTCCCCTACATCCCTTTAAAACGTAAACTGCTCCTTTCTAAAACCGCCCCAAAACTTTCTTCCCATAACAATCCCATGTTCCTTAGGTGTATACTGCTTAGGCTTCTTTAAAAACATAAGAAATGTTGATTTTCCCTATCGTAAAGACTTTCAAGGCCATAGCAAAGCTGTCTAGTTTTTGTGCATATGCTGCTCAGGACAAATCACCGTATATTGAACCTATGCATAATTTACACTTGATATTTCCGATTAAAAAACAGTCCTTTTTCCTTTTTTGGTCACTAAGTGCCCTTACCGGTTGTGCTGCCCAAAAAAGTCCCATCCAATTTACTGAGGTTTCAGATTCCATTGGCCTCATCACCAAAAACAACTGGAAATATGGCGGCCCTACCATTGCGGATATCAATGGCGATGGGTATTACGATCTATTGTTGGGCAATCATGACACTACGCCCGCGCAATTGTTTTGGGCCAATGGGGATACGACCTACACCCAAGCGGACAATATCTTTTCTAAGGCAGATCTTCACGGAATGGCGGCAGGGGATTATGATGGTGATGGCGATTTGGATATTTTACTGTCTTTAGGTGGCGGTAATGGACAGACACCACAACCGCAACGCCTCCTTAGAAACGATGGCAATACATTTACGGATGTCACCATAGAAGCAGGGATTTCTGAAATGGGCGCCCGCGGACGTGTGGTACGTTGGGTGGATTTGGATGGCGATGGCGATTTGGATTTTCTACAGATCAACGCGGAACAGATGGTCAACGAAGAAATCCCTAGAAACATTCTTTTTGAAAATTTAGGGGATGGTATTTTTACGTACAAACCAAGTCCGGATTTTGAAAATATCAATGCCGAGCGGGTATTGATAACCGATTTTAATCGGGATTTAATACCTGATTTATTAACGTTCTCCCCTTACGGTCCCACCCAATTCTGGAAAGGAAATACCGATTTTACTTTTACTGATGTCTCCGCAGAACTTCTTCCGAAGCACTTGCAAGAAACCAGCCTTGTAATGACCGCATGCGAGGTGGATATTGATAACGATGGCGATTTGGATTACTATTTGGCACGTGGCAAATCGCACTACCTCATTGCCAATAACGCAATATCGTTTGATAAGCACGCAAAGCGATTGGATTTACGGGATGAAGGCAATAAAAGTCATGATGGTATTACCCTAAAAGCTGGGGAAGAGATTACCTTGACCGATTTCTACCATTTTCCCCGAGGACCAAAGAAAATTACGATTCCCGTTTTCTTGGGGAAGGATAAACTAAAAATAGATACCCCAAAAACAGATACCAAAATCTCTGCAAAGAATGCCACGGGATTTCCCACTTCATTTGAGGAAAGCGGATGGTATTTAGGGTATACGGACGAGGGTACGTGGCGTTTGGAATGGGAGTTGAAAGATAATATCGCCTGGGACGTTAGGGCATCCATACTTGGGGTTTTGGATTATGTGCCGGATTGGAAACCCCAAAATCTTGGAGTAGCTGATGTGTTATTGCGAAATGATGGTGATAAGTTTACCGATATTTCGACCAACTTGCCCAAAGAAAGTATGGGGAACAACTGGGGTGTTACCTCCGGTGATTTTGACAATGATGGATACAACGACCTTTTTGTGTATCGTTTTGGCGAGTTAAGACAACGTATCCCCGATGCCCTGTTCCATAATGTTGACGGTACATCTTTTCAAACTATTTTGGACCATGGGGCCAACGTCCTGAATATTGATGCCCATGGGGATATGGGTACCGCCTTTGATTACAATTTGGACGGCAAACTGGACCTTTTAAATGGGGATGACGACAATGGAAAATGGCATATGTATGAGAACAGGAGTGCCAATCCAAACCACTACATTCTGGTTCAGGCAGGCTATGCCAAATCTGGGGTCGATGCTATTGGGGCCGAGCTCACTGTAACTACCAAAACCGGCTCACAATTTAAGAGGGTGGGCTCTGGCAGTGCTTCCCATGCCCAATGTCTGCTCAACACCCTACATTTTGGTCTGGGACAAATCGAACACATAAATTCCATTAGCATCACATGGCGGGATGGCAGTACGGAGGTAATCACAGACCTAAAAGCAAACCAATTAGTGCGTGTTGGAAAGACAAGTCCCAATTCGGCTAAGTAAATATCCTTGCAGCATCTTGACGGATGAAAGGCAGGTTTACATCTCGATTATCGGATGAATCACAATCACTTTTGAAACCGTCTTCGGTATTGTTTGGGCGAAGTACCGTGAAACTCCTTGAATTTTTTAAAAAAGAAGGGCAGGGATTCATAACCACAGCCAAACCCAATTTGGGAAATGGAAGCATCCGTATCCACCAATTCCCTTGCGGCAATGTTGATTCGGTATTCATTGAGGTATACAAAAAATGGCCTTCCCATCATTTTCTTAAAAAACCTTGAGAAGGACTGCTCCGTTAAATTGACCAAGCCGGCCAATTCGTGGAGGTAAATTTTACGGGCATATGAACCTGCTACAAAATCATTAATTTTCGTCATTCGGGTGCCATATTCTTGGGGCATATCATCAACAAAACTAGCTTCGGACAAATAGGTAAAATCACATTGGGACAATGCGATTAGCATCGACAACAATTCAACGTATAGGGCTTCCTTTTTTAAACCTACCAAGCTTTTCAATCTTGCCACAACAGGTCCGCTTTGCTTGGCATCAAACAAAATACCCCGTGATGCCGAGCGCAACATGTCAAAAACCGCTTTTAATTCCGGGGCCTTTGCGTAAATACCTTTATTCCATTGAATGACCAACGATCTTGCCGCGGAACTTCCATTGGCGGAATTCTTCCAACAGTGTGGAAGGTTGGACCGCACCAAAACCAATTCACCCGGTTCATAAGGCCCCACATAATCGCCAATAAATTTGGTGCCAATACTTTTCGTAATATAGGTAAGCTCGTGTTGGGGATGAAAGTGCCAAGGCATTTCAAAATGGGGCTTATGGTATTCAAATGCAGAAATAGACTGCTCTTTTTCAAATACGATAGGTTCTAAAATAGGCTTCAATAGTATGTTATTTTAACTACTAAATTTAAAAATAGTATTTAAAATGATGGAATAGTTTATTTTTTGGTCAAAAAAGTGCATTTAATATCGGTATAAGAAGAGCACCTTTGTAGGTATCACGCTTTAGCTAAACCTGTTATGGACAAAAGTCAGCTTAACGACCCTTTTGAACAAGCCAGATTGGAAAAAGGAATCGGCCATATGAACGATCAAGGAGATCCGGTACAAATGCTCCTTCGCTTAAAAGATGTTAGAAAAGCGGCGCATCAATGGAAAAGCTTTCAATCCGGAGGTGATGAAATTGGACGTATCGTGATACCCTCCGAAGAAAAAATAAGGGATATCCGTCAAATTCCTTTTGAGGTAGACCCTCCGGAACATGGGGAATATCGCGCTTTAGTGGATGCTTGGTTCAAACGCCCCTTGGAAACCGAATACCAAGAAAAATTACATCGGCAAATTGAATCCCTGATTGATGGGATAGCACAAATGGATTCCGTAGAAGTGGTCAGCCAACTCGCACTACCGCTACAATCTAGGGCATTGACCTTGCTGCTCAATATCCCTTATGAAGAATCGGAAACTTGGATTGGCTGGGGCACCCATGTCTTCCGTAGTGAGGAGACCTCGCTGGACGGGGATAAGGCCGCTATTTTATATGATTATATCGATGCACAAATCGACAAGGCCATTGCCAATCCCGGGGACGATTTCTATTCCGTTTTACTGGATGCTGATTTTCAAGGAAGAAAACTCACCAAAGAAGAGGTAAAGGGGGTCATGATATTGACCTTTGCTGGCGGTAGGGATACCGTAATCAATGCGGTTACCAATACCATCGCCTATTTTGCGGAACATCCGGAATCCCTGAAGCGATTAAAAAAAGAACCCGAAATCATTGGAAAAGCGGTAGAGGAATTGGCACGGTATTTTTCCCCATTAACGCACATGGGGCGTGTGGTTGCAGAAGACACCCAAGTCTGTGAACATGCCGCAAAGGCCAATTCCAGGATCTCCTTGTGTTGGGCTTCGGCCAATAGGGACGCCTCCGTTTTTGAGCGGCCCAATGAAGTGGTTTTGGACCGCAAAATGAACCCGCATGTAGCTTTTGGTTTTAGTCATCATAAATGTTTGGGCGCCACACATGCACGTCAAATTTTAAAGACCTTGATTACGGTATTGTCCCAAAAAATAGAAACGATAGCGATTTTGGATTCCAAAGAAAATATAGAAGACCTGGACCAATTTAAACGTAAGGTCGGTTTTGATAGTTTACACGTACAATTTAAACCCATGGCATAACATATGGCAAAGATTACGTTCATCACCCAAGAAAATGAGACCATTACGGTAGAAGGAAATTCCGGTTCCCTTATGGAGCTTGCGGTAAACAACAATGTGCGCGGTATTGATGGCGATTGTGGCGGGGTTTGTTCCTGTGCTACCTGCCATGTCCACCTATCCCCAGAACATATGGAGACAGTGGGTTCGCCAAGTGAAATTGAAAACGATATGTTGGAACTGGACGACAATGTTTCGGAATACAGCCGTTTAAGTTGTCAAATCCAACTAAGCGAAGCCTTGGACGGACTGGTTTTGAAAGTAGCGAATTAACCTAATTTGGAAAACACTACGGATAAAATAGCGGTTGTAATTGGTGCTAGCCATGCAGGGGTCAATCTGGCGTTCAACTTAAGAAAAGAGGGTTGGTTGGGTACCATCCTTTTATTTGACGCCGACCCCGCACTACCCTACCATAGACCGCCTTTGTCCAAAACCTACCTTACCAGCAAAAATTCCGAAGCGCAGCAACCCCTTAAACCCATGGAGAGCTATAAAAAGGAAAATATTGAACTGTATTTGGGCATTTGGGTCAAGAAAATCGACCGAAAGGCAAAGCAATTAAGCTATGGCGAAGGCCGCGCCCAAAACTATGATGTATTGATTCTGGCCACTGGCGCTAGGCCTTTTATTCCAGACATTCCCAGACTTGAAACTACCAAAAACGTATTCCCTTTGCGCTCTTTGGAGGACGTGCAGCACATCAAAAAAGCCTTGGATGGGAGCAAACAAAAAAAGATCGTAGTCATTGGTGGGGGATACATCGGTTTGGAAACCGCGGCGTCCCTTAAAAAAATGGGCGCAAAAGTTACTGTTTTGGAGCGTGAAGAACGTGTTTTGGCTCGCGTAACTTCTCCCGAACTATCCGCCTTTTTTACCGACTTGCACAAAAAACATGGGGTAAAACTAAGGACCAACATTTCCGTAAAATCCATACGGACGGTTGGTGAAACGCAACAGGTCCTCTGTTCGGACGAAAACGCTTATCAAGCAGATGTCATTATCCTTGGTTGCGGTATCCAAATAAACATCGAATTGGCACAAGCAGCGGGACTTACCCTAAAGAATGGGATTAAGGTAGATGGCATTTGCAAGACCAATGATGACAGTATTTTTGCCATAGGTGATTGCACTTTTCATCACAATCTCCATTACAATCGTTATGTTCGATTGGAATCGGTTCAAAATGCAGTGGACCAAGCCAAAATTGCAGCTGCGGCCATTTGCGGAAAGGAGGTCGTTTGCAATAGTATTCCATGGTTTTGGTCAGACCAATACGATACTAAATTACAGATGGTGGGTTTAAACGAGGGTTATGATGAAGCTTTGCTGCGTACCGAATTGGAAAATGAAAACAGCTTTTCCATTTGGTATTTTAATGGGAAAACCCTGCTCGCCGTGGATGCCGTAAACAACGCCAAGGCCTACGTTATTGGCACCAAATGCATTAAAAACAGGCTTTCTTTGGACAAAGCCAAGCTCAAAAACCCCCAAATACAATTAAAACCTGCAACGATAATTCTGGAATAATATGGTGTCAAAAAGCGCGATTGCCACGGGAAAAGGAGATTTTGTTATTGGTGAGGTCTTCCTTCAAAAACCACAAGCGGACGAAGTTTTGGTGCGGATGAAAGCGGCCGGACTTTGCCATACCGACTACGATTCCCTCTCTTGGGGCAAACCTATTGTTATGGGGCATGAAGGTGCAGGTGTAGTGGTGGAAGTAGGCAAGGCGGTTAACCATCTCAAAGCTGGCGACCAAGTTATTTTAAACTGGGCCACACCTTGTTTGGAATGCTTTCAATGCCAAGAGGGAAACCAACATATTTGTGAAAACAACTCGCCCGTAGTGGCGGGCGGCAATGGCCATACACCCGGTCATGCCCATTTGGAAGGCACAAAATGGAACGGGCAATCTATTGAACGCTCTTTTAATATTGGCACGTTAAGCGAGTATGCCTTGGTAAAGGAATCCGCCTTGGTCAAAGTGTCCGAAGAAAACCTCAACTTTTCTGCTGCGGCCATTGTCAGCTGTGGGGTGATGACGGGTCATGGCTCCGTGGTCAATTCCGCGAAATTGACTGCCGGAAGCTCCGCAGTAGTCTTGGGCTGTGGCGGCGTTGGATTGAACGTGATACAGGCGTGCAGAATATCCGGGGCATCCAAAATTATAGCCATCGATGTCAATGAAAATAAATTGCACCTGGCCAAACAATTTGGGGCCACCCATACCATTTTGGCGGACAAAAAAGATATAGGATTGACCCAAGCAGCCAAAAAAGTACACCGCCTATGTAACGGGCGCGGTGCGGACTATGCGTTTGAATGTACGGCAATCCCCGCTTTGGGAGCAGCACCACTTGCCATGGTTAGAAATGCAGGTACTGCAGTTCAAGTAAGTGGTATTGAAGAAGAGATTACCATAGATATGCGCCTTTTTGAATGGGACAAGGTGTATATTAATCCCCTATACGGAAAATGCAGGCCACAGGTAGATTTTCCAAAATTGATGCGACTGTACAAAAAAGGGGATTTGTTGCTGGATGAAATGATTACCAAAACCTATCCCTTGGAAAAATTGCAACACGCTTTTGACGATATGCTGGCCGGTAAAAACGCAAAAGGGGTTATTGTTTTTGATTAATATACTATGAGCAGTTTTAGAACCATAGAACTTTCGGACAGCCCTTATGAAAATGATGGGCTTCGGTTTTTAACGGTAAAGACCAACAACCTAAAAGGCCGGGGTGATATCTGCCTTTTTGTTCCGGAGGTGGCAACTACCCTTACCAACTTACCTATTTATATATTACTTCACGGCGTATATGGCAGTGCATGGGTTTGGGCCTTAAAAGGTGGTGCGCACCACACCGCAAAACACCTGATGGAAACCGGGGAAATAGCGCCCGCCATCGTCGTCATGCCATCGGACGGGCTCTGGGGTGATGGATCGGGCTATTTGGCACATCAAGAAAAAGACTTTGCCAACTGGATCGTTTCCGACGTTCCAAAGGCGGTCATCGAGAACATCCCCACGGCCGGGGCGGAATCCAAACTATGTATTGGAGGCTTATCCATGGGTGGTTTTGGGGCCTTGCATTTGGGAGCTTCCCATCCGACAAAATTTCAAGCCATTTCAGCCCATAGTGCCATTACCAAATTTGATGGGATGGGCAATTTTGTAGAAGAACCTTTGGCTTCCTATCCGCTGAAACATCAAAAAACCGATGTTATCGATCTACTAAAAGCAACTCAAAACACCTTGCCACCCCTAAGATTCGATTGTGGTTTGCAGGACGACTTGCTCCAAGACAACCGTATTTTGCATGAGCAATTGAAAACGTTTGATATTCCGCACAGTTACCAAGAATTTGAAGGAGGCCATGAATGGTCCTATTGGCAAAAAAACGTGGCGCACAGCTTGCGGTTTTTTGACCAACACTGCACTCCCTAAAATCTAAACTGCTCTTTTCTAAAACTCCCAGGGGTCTTTCCCAACAACTTTTTAAAGGTCCTAGAAAAATAGGAGAAATTGTCCATCCCCACTTTATGTGCAATTTGCTCCAAAGAATCATTGGTGGTCAATAACAAAAGCTGCGCCCGTTGGATGCGTTTCGATTGGATATAAAGGTTTGGGCCCATACCCATTTGCTTCTTAAACGTCCGTGAAAAATGGTCCGTACTCAAATGACTTCGCTCAGCCAATTCCTTTACGGTCAAGGTAGACTGTAGATTCTCGGCGATAAAAAGGAGTATCGTATTCAAATTACCGTAGTTGTCCAAATTCGTTTTTTCTGGGCTCGTATTTTTAACAAACTTGGACAGTAGTAAACTCAATATACCTTGGGTTTCCATAAAGCGGTCCGTTTTGGTTCGCGCACTTCGTTTGTTGAATTCAAGCAAAACGGCAGGTTCATGCACGTAGGCTTTAGGATCGCTATTTTGAATGGACCGCTTGGGGTACAGCTCGGCAAGGCGTTTGAACAAATACGCATCATGCTCCGTAACTTTTGCCTCATACGTAAACTCCCTTAGGTTGTAAATGGAAAATCCAGTCTTAATTTCATCGAAAAAACTGATGTAATACTGTTCATGAAAAACATCACACTTATAACGGTTATAGACATAACTGGGCACCAAATACATAAAACCCTTTTGCAAATCGAATTCTTGATCGGAATGGTACATTTTGGCATGGCCCTCCGTTACATAGAACAAACGGGTAAACGGACTGATGACATTGTCATAATTCCAATGGTGGTCCAGTTGCGCAAAGCCGGCATGCAGTAAATTGAATTTTAGGGATTGTAACAACTCTAACATTAGTGCAATCATTTGAGCGGGGAACTATAGGTTCTGTCCCTATGCTTTTCGGCTTATAGTTCCTTTATGTCAAAAGTAATCGAAATATCGGATTTGTACATAATTCTATCTTTTTTATACAAGGTTTTTAGCGGATAGGCATCTTATTTTTAGCAGTTGGAAAATACTGCTGATTTGAAAACTGGATACATATACTTTTTAGTAGGCTTCGCACTGCTTATAATGGGGTCCTGTGGAAGCCCAAGCTTACCGGATACCGTTGCCGTAGCATATGAAAGATTGCCCGAGACGGTAGATTTCAATCAGGATATCAAACCCATTCTATCGGACAAGTGCTATTTATGCCACGGTCCGGATAAGGGCAAAATCGAAGCAGGATTGCAATTACACCTTCCGGAATTGGCTTATGCCGAGCTATCGGAATCACCCGGCAAATACGCCATTACACCGGGGAATCTTAGAAAAAGTGAAACCTTCCACAGAATCCTTTCCGAAGATCCTAATGTAGTCATGCCGGAACCCAGCTCCCACCTATCCTTGACGGATAAGGAAAAAGCGCTGCTCATCAAGTGGATCGAAGATGGTGCCGAATATGAGGATCATTGGGCATTTATTCCACCCCAAGAACCTAAGGTCCCGGAACAGGTCCAAGAAGATTTGGTCATAAACGAAATCGATGCATTTGTCCTCGCCCGTTTGCAAGAGGAAAACTTAAAACCCAATGCAAGGGCGGACAAAGAAACCTTGTTGCGCCGGGTCTCTTTTGATTTGACCGGACTACCCCCAAGCTTGGAAGACATTGAAAACTTTGTAAACGACACCTCCCCCAACGCCTACGAAAAACAGGTTGACCGCCTTTTGGCTTCGCCACATTACGGGGAGCAAATGGCCTTGGATTGGATGGATCTTTCGCGTTACGCGGACACCCATGGGTATACGGTAGATCGCTACCGCGATGTATCCGCTTGGCGGGATTGGGTCATTGCGTCCTTCAATAAAAACCGCCCCTATAGCGAATTTATCGAGTGGCAATTGGCGGGGGATATGATGCCCAATGCCAGTAAAGAACAGATTTTGGCCACCACCTTTAATAGACTTCATCCCCAAAATTTGGAAGGTGGTATCGTAGATGAGGAATTCCGATCGGAATATGTGGCAGACCGTACCAATGTTATGGGGGAAGGCTTGTTGGGACTAACGGTAGCCTGTGCTAAATGCCACGATCATAAGTACGACCCCATATCGCAAAAGAACTATTATGAGCTGTATAGCTTCTTCAACAACATTAATGAATCCGGTCAGATACCTTGGGATTTTTCCATGCCGGTTCCCAATATGCAGTTGCCCACCAAAGAACAAGAATCCTTTTTGGCTTATGTGGATGAGCTGATAAGCCAAAAGCAAGCGAAAGTCATGACGACCGAAAAAACGGAACGGTCCATGGCGGAAAACTGGATAGCATCGGCACAGTACCAAAAAGAACGTTCGCTAAAGTATCCGGAAAAATTAGTGGTCAACATCAACTTTGACAATCAGCTTAAAAACCAACTGAACCCGCAAAGCAAGGGTAAAATGCGCACCCAATTCACTGCCAATGAGAAGGCAGTCTTTGCAAAAGGATTTTCTGGAAATGGGTTGCAGTTTGATGGGGATATTTGGATGGATACCGAAAAAGAGGGCATTTTTAGTCGCTATGAACCTTTTAGCATCGGTATAAAGATCTACGTTCCCAAAGATTTGGAAGAAGGGGTCATTTTCCACAAAATGCTGGGCACACGTCTACATAGTTATCGCGGCTACCACCTCAACATTAAAGAAAACAAACTGGAATTGCTAATGGCCCATGTTTGGCCGGACAATACCATCGTAGAGGAGACCCTTGAAGAAATCCCCAAAGAAAAATGGGTGCAACTGACCATGACCTATGATGGATCCAGCAAGGCAAGCGGACTCAAAATTTTTATGGACGGTAGGGAGTTGAAAACCAAAACAGTCATTGACAATCTGTATAAGGACATCATCTTTAACAATTATGAAGATGTCATTTATGCCGGTCCGCAAGAACCCGGGCTGCAAGTGGGCGGTCGCTGGCGAGGAAAAGGCATTGCTGGTGCTATTGTGGATGACCTGTTGGTTTTTGAAAAGGAACTCGCCCCACTTGAGGTCTTACAACTAGCAAAACCGGAATTCTTTAAGACGCTTCTGAAAAAACCATCAACGGACCTTAGCGAAACCGAAAAAACGGCCTTGTCCGACTACTATCTAAACACAAAATCCAAAACCTATAAGGCCAGTTTGGCCGATCTGGAAGCACAACGAAAGATACAAGTAGACAGTGCGGAAACGGTCCAAGAAATCATGGTGATGAAGGAGATGGACACACCACGGGAGACCTTTGTACTGGAACGGGGACAATACGATGTGTATGGGGAACAAGTATTCCCCAACAGTCCAGAGGCGATTTTTGCGTATCCGGATAGTCTTCCTAAAAACCGTTGGGGACTGGCACAATGGGTCACCCATAAAAACAATCCCTTAACGGCAAGGGTAGCCGTAAATAGATACTGGAAAAATATGTTCGGCACAGGTTTGGTGAAAACCGTGGAGGACTTTGGCAATCAGGGGGAACTGCCCAGTCACCCAAAACTTTTGGACTGGCTGGCGGTTGCCTTTGTTAAATCGGGTTGGGACGTAAAGGCACTCCACAAATTAATGGTGATGTCCGCCACCTATCGACAGTCCTCAAAAGCTTCCCAAGAACTCATAGAATTGGATGTGGAAAACCGACTGTTGGCACGAGGTCCCTCTCGCCGACTTTCCGGTGAAATGCTCCGTAACAATGCCTTGGCCGCTTCAGGATTGCTAAATAAGAAAATAGGCGGGGAAAGCGTACGCCCCTACCAGCCGGAAGGACTCTGGAAAATCAACAATACCAATTACACGGCGGATACCGGCGACAAACTCTATAGAAAAAGTATGTACACCATTTGGAAACGCTCCGTACCGCACCCGACCATTGCTACTTTTGATGCCCCCGACCGTTCCATTTGCACAGTACGAAGGCAAAAAACCAACACGCCCTTACAGGCCCTGGTCCTGTTGAACGATCCTACCTACATCGAAGCGGCACGGCTGCTTGGAAAAGCTATGGTGGACTATGGGGATATTCCTTCCGGAATTTCGGCAACCTTTAAAAAATTAACAGGGCGGAGCATCCAGCCCAAAGAACTGGAATTGCTGACCGATCTGCAACACAGCGAATACGAAAATTTTAACGCCAATCCTTCCAAAACCGAAGGTTGGCTCAATACAGGCGAATTTCAACTGGAAGGTTCCTATAACAAAAGCCTGGTGGCGGCAAATGCCGTCGTCGCCAGTACCATTATGAACTTGGACGCCACCATTACCAAAAGATAAACTTATGTGCAACGGACACGATACCTTAAAATCGAACAACAAAGACCTTCAGGAAGTTGAAAAGCAGTGGGACCGAAGAAATTTTTTAACCAAGACCTCGCTAGGTCTGGGCGCTTTGGCCTTTGGTTCTTTGTTGAATTCGGAAAAAGCTTGGAGTAATTTATCAAACCCAGGGGCTACTACCACAAATTCCTTTATCAAAAACCATTTGGGCTTGCCACACCACTTGCCCAAGGCAAAGCGGATTATCTATTTGTTCCAAAGTGGCGGGCCATCACAATTGGATCTTTGGGACTACAAACCCAAGATCAAGGATATGTTTGGCCAAGATTTACCGGAATCCGTGCGGCAAGGCCAACGGTTGACGGCGATGAGTGCCTTACAGGAAAACTTTCCGATCGCTCCCTCCATCATGGATTTTAAACAATATGGGGAATCCCGGGCGTGGGTAAGTGAACTGATGCCTTACACCTCGGAAATTGTGGACGATTTGTGTTTTATCAAATCCATGCAAACGGACCAAATCAACCATGATCCCGCCATCACTTTTATGCAAACGGGAAATCAATTGCCCGGCAGACCCTCCATGGGTGCCTGGTTGAGCTATGGTTTGGGTTCGGACAATGAAAACCTGCCCACTTTTATTACGCTCATCACCAAAAACATGACGGGACAGCCGCTCTATTCCAGACTTTGGGGGAACGGTTTTCTGCCCACGGAGCACCAAGGAGTGCAATTTAGGTCTGGAAAGGATCCGGTGTTGTATTTAAGCGACCCCGAAAATTATGACGGCAACGACCGAAGGAAAATGTTGGATTATTTAGGAAAACTGAATGATGTTCAGCATGATACTTACGGAGATCCCGAGATACAAGCAAGAATGGCCCAATACGAAATGGCCTTCCGCATGCAAACCTCCGTACCGGAAGTCACCGACATGTCCGACGAACCCGATTATATTTTTGACCTCTATGGGGAAGATAGCCGGGATCCCGGGACCTATGCCGCCAACTGTTTAATGGCAAGAAAACTACTGGAAAAAGACGTAAAATTCGTGCAGTTGTACCATCAAGGTTGGGACCAGCATATTGGTTGCCCAGAAGGAATTCGCGCACAATGCAAACGCACGGACCAAGCTAATGCCGCACTCATTAAAGACCTAAAGCAACGAGGCATGTTGGAGGATACCCTAGTTGTTTGGGGCGGGGAATTTGGCCGTACCGTATATTCCCAAGGACAATTAACGCAAAACGATTATGGCCGTGACCACCATCCAAAAGCCTTTACCATGTGGATGGCCGGGGCCGGGGTAAAACCGGGCTTTACCTATGGCGAGACGGATGATTTTAGTTACAATGTGGTTAAAGACCCCGTACATGTGCATGATTTTCACGCCACCTTAATGCACCTTTTTGGCATTGACCATGAGCGGCTGACCTTTAAACATCAAGGCAGGCGTTTTCGATTGACCGATGTCCATGGCCATGTGGTCAAAGATTTACTTTCCTAAACCAACGCAATGAACAAAAGACGAACTTTTTTAAAGAAAGGATTGGCGGCTTCCGCCGCATTGTCCGCCACCCCTAGTTTTGGGTTTCATATGGTAAGAAAACCAAAACCTGAAGAGGAAATCGTAGGTCATGGCGATTACCAGTATCAAATCCATAGGAATTGGGCCAAATTGGGCACTACCAAACCGCTTTTAAACTGCCATGAAATGGTCATGGATAGCAAGGGCAGATTGATCATGATCGGGGACCATCCGGCCAATAATGTGCTCGTTTTTGACAAATCCGGTAAGCTGCTCGACCATTGGGGCACTTCCTATCCCGGAGGTCATGGGCTAAGCCTTTCCCAAGAAGGGGAAGACGATTTTTTATTCCTTACGGATTCCGGTTGGTACCTCAACAAAAAAGGGGAATGGACTCCCCATAACGGCAGGGTAAGCAAAACAACAACGGATGGAAAGGTCATTTTTGATATAGGCCATCCCTTGACCATTGGTATTTATAAAAAAGGGGACCCTTTTAGGCCAACGGAAACGGCCATTGGGCCTAATGGCGATATTTATGTTGCGGACGGATATGGTATGGATTACATTATCCAATACTCCCCCAATGGGGAATATATAAGGCACTGGGGCGGACATGATAATGCGGATGAAAATTACAACCTGTCCAATGCCCATGGGGTCGCCATTGACTATAGGGACAAAGACAATCCCCTGGTGGTCTGCACTTCCAGAAACGAGGAAAGTTTTAAATTTTTCACCTTGGACGGGAAGTATGTGCGTACGCTCCACTTACCTAATATGCAGGTATGTAGACCGGTTTTTGATGATACTAATTTGTACGCCGGCGTTTGCTGGTCACAGCCTAAAGTTGGAAAGACCACATGGCAGGACCATACCGGTTTTGTGACCATTTTGGAAGGCGACACCGTAGTTTCCAATCCAGGGGGGACAGCACCGGAATACCTAGATGGAGCACTTCAAAAATCCTATCAATTGCAGCATAAACCCATATTACATGGACATGATGTTTGTGTGGACGAGGATAAGAATTTATATATCTGCCAATGGAACGCCAATAGAACGCCACCCTTAAAATTAGAACGTATTTAAAACATTTCCATGCAAGAAGCACCAGATTTTGTATTGTTTTTAGGTCGTTTTCATCCGCTTGTGGTTCATTTGCCCATCGGCTTTCTTTTGTTTGCTTTTTTGTTGGAAATCTTGGCAAAATTCCAAAAAAACAAGGCCTTGACCGCAGCTATTCCACTAGCCTTGTTGAGCGGGGCCATAAGTGCTTTGGTTGCCTGTATTTTGGGCTACTTACTTTCCTTAAGCGGCGATTATGAGGCAAACATGCTGGACCGTCATTTTTGGGTGGGCATTGGTACAACGGTAATGGCCTTTTTGGCATGGGCCATCCGTATGGATAAAATAAAAATTCCGGCACTTCAAAAACTAAAACCTAATATGGCTTTGCTGACCCTACTGGTAATTTTGATAGGCGTGACCGGGCATTATGGTGGAAATCTCACCCATGGTTCTGATTATTTGGTGAAATATGCCCCTTTCAATTCCAGCACAAAAAAAGAGTTGCCACAGCTGGCCAGTTTGGAGGAAGCCCAAATCTATCCGTATTTGGTGGAGCCCATTTTGGCACAAAAATGCATGAGCTGCCACAATGCATCCAAACAAAAAGGAGGCTTGGCCATGCATACACCCACCCTATTGGCCAAAGGTGGAAAAAACGGTCCTATTTTTAGTGCAGGCAGTAGTGCGGAGTCCGAACTGATACGCCGGGTACACCTCCCTGAAACCCATGAAGAATTTATGCCCCCGGAAGGCAAGACCGCTTTAACGGAAGAAGAAATTTCCCTGCTCACCTACTGGATAGACCATGCTGATGCCGACTTTGAAACTACCATTGCAAACGTGGAAACATCAGAAGAAATCAAACAAATAGCGGCCAACACCATGGCCTTGGATTTTGAAGGGGGAAAAGCGATGGCCACAACCAAATTACCGGAAGCAGCGACCGTAAGCCCAGAACTATTGCATGAACTATCCGTAGCGGGTTTTAGAATAAGGGAATTGGTTATCGGCTCATCGCTCTTTGATGTATCCCTGCCCCCGAACACAATTTCTAGCAATGAAACTGCCAAACAGATCCTGGAGCAACTAGTGCTGATCAAAGCCAATATTATTCGGCTAGATTTAAGTGAAAACAACATTACCAATGATGATTTGGCTATTGTGTCCCAATTTTCTAATCTCCAAAAATTACAGCTGGAGAAAAATCCAATTGGAGACCAAGGGATAGTGCAATTGATGCCTTTAAAGCAATTGGAAAGCATCAACCTGTATGGAACCAATATTGGTAGGGCATCACTCCCCCATTTATCGCAATTGTCTAGTCTTAAAACGGTCTATGCATGGCAAACCAATCTTAAACCTGCCGATATTCCATTTGGGGACAAGAACTTAACAGAAGTAAAAATTGTGTTGGGAGCCCTTTAAATGCGGTATTATCAGTTTTTGTCTAGTATAATTTTCAGGTTCTCAATGGACTTCTTTCTAATTTGTCAATTCTAAAATTTAATGTATGTTTCTCAATAAACAAAACTTCCAACGACCCTTAGCATTACTTACGGCAATTCTAGCATTTGCCTGTGCAGAAACCAAAAAAGAAACCGCTGGTTCCGATCCATTTTGGAATGATAGAAAACAAATATCCCTATTGGATTTTGAGGAGGAATCCCTATCCTCCGAGCTAGTTTCCAATGATGCGGATATCAGTCTTGTTGATACAAATGCCACAAGTGGCAGTAAAGCCTTAAAAGTGGTGTATCATGGGGATAGTAAAGACCCCGGGGTTTCTTACATTCCGGAAACACCTATTGATGCATCCAGTTTTAACAACTTTGCATTGGTGTTCGATGTTACTGGCCTAACGGATGTATACTCCGCACAGCTTTTTGTTACCGTAGTCAATGATAAAGGCCATGCGGTACGCAGGTTTTCCGTTGTAGGCGCTGGAGAAACCGAAACGTTCTATGGCGAACTTGCCGGGCAATATATTGCCGAGGAAACCGGGCTTCGCGACGACCCAACCCCATTTAAGAACGAATCGTCACAATTAAAAATTAGCGGGTTAAAGAAGGATGTGGATTTTTCAACGATTGCAGAAATCCATTTTAAACTTGCGCATCCCATAGTGTCCAAGACTTTGGTTTTCGATAACATTAGATTGGTAGAAACACCCCCGGTAGCCGACGATTATTTGATTGGGATTATCGATAAATACGGCCAAAACGCAAAAGACGATTTTAAGGGTAAGATTACCTCTGATGAAGAGCTTAAAAAATTGGCGGATACCGAGTTAAAAACACTATCCGAAGAAGGCACGATGGCAGAAAGAAGCAAATTTGGGGGTTGGTCCAAAGGACCTAAGCTAGAAGCGACCGGATATTTTAGAACGGAAAAGGTTGACGGCAAATGGGCTTTGGTAGATCCAGAAGGATACTTGTTCTTTTCCACGGGGCTTGCCAATGTGCGTATGGCCAACACCACTTCTTTTACGGGGCGTGATTTTAAGAACGACACGGTCCGCTATAGAGATCCAGAAGATGTAACCCCAGAAGATTCAAGGGGGATGGTGAAATTAAGCAAGGAAGTAACCGCAACTTCCTACGACGCCTATCCTTGGCGTAGCAAAATGTTTTTGGACTTGCCGTCTTATGACGACCCTTTAGCCAACAATTACAGTTACCGAAGGGAACAGCATATTGGTCCGTTTGCCCATGGGGAGACTTTTAGCCATTATCAAGCCAACTTGGAAAGACGTTATGGAGAGCCTACTGAAGGGGCGCATTTGGAAAAGTGGGTAGATGTTACTTTGGACCGTTTTTTAAATTGGGGGTTTACTTCCTTTGGAAACTGGGCCGGATACGAGTTCTACCATGAAAACAGAATGCCGTATTTTGCCAACGGATGGGTTATAGGCGATTTTAAGACCGTGAGCTCCGGTGCGGATTATTGGGGGCCTATGCCCGATGTTTTTGATCCAGAATTTGAACGGCGTGCCAAGGTTACCGTAAAAGTAGTTGCGGAAGAGGTACGCAACAATCCTTGGTGTATTGGTGTCTTTATCGACAATGAAAAAAGCTGGGGCTTGCCCGGTAGTGTCAATACACAATACGCAATTATTTTAGATGCACTTTCCAAGGATGCGAAGGAAAGTCCGGTCAAAGCAAAATTTGTGGAAATGCTGAAGGAAAAGCATAGCACCATCGCCAAATTGAATACTGCATGGGGCACGGATATCGGCAGTTGGAATGCATTGAACAGCGGTGTGGATTACAAGAAAAATGAAAGTTTTACGGACGCGCAAGTAGCAGATTTATCCATAATGTTGGAAGCGTACGCCACCAAATATTTCCAAGTGGTACACGATGCCCTAGAGAAGGTCATGCCCAACCACTTATACTTAGGATGTCGTTTTGCCTCTTGGGGAATGAGTAAAGAAACTAGGACAGCGGCTAAAAAATATGTAGACGTATTCAGCTATAACTTTTATGAGGAAGCCATTGGCACGTCTTACTGGAAGTTCTTGGAAGAAATTGATAGGCCCAGTTTAATTGGGGAATTCCATATGGGAACCACCAATTCCGGGGTATTTCATCCGGGGATCGTTATGGCCAAAGACCAAGAAGACCGTGCTAGGATGTATGTAAAGTACATGGAAACCGTAATTGACAATCCGTATTTTGTAGGGGCGCATTGGTTCCAGTACTTGGATTCCCCAACATCAGGTAGGGCCCATGACGGGGAAAACTATAATGTTGGTTTTGTTCGCATCACCGATGTTCCTTATGCCCCAATGGTGCGTGAAGCAAAAAAACTCAACAGCAATTTGTACTCCAGACGTTTTGGGAACTAGCGGATGATGTACGGTCGTTCTAACATAGTATGCGGTGTTTTCCTGCTGCTCATATGCGGTAGCTCGTGTGGAGAGCAAAAATCTGAAACCGGGAATAGGGCCACCATTTGGGAAAATGGCAAGCAGCTTTCGATTCTCGACTTTGAGGCGGATGTCCTTTCCGAAGCACTTACTTTTGAAAATGCCAGCGGCAAGCTTTCGGAAAAAGGCCTATCACAAGGAAAACAAAACATGGATATCCAGTTTCAATCGGATGTTGCGTTCAGTGGTTTTAGCTACACCCCTAAAACACCCATAGCGGCCGATATGCTTGGGGACTACAGTCTGGTTTTTGAGGCTTCCAATACAGGGTCCCATTCTACCCATCTTTATGTCATCGTTGAAAACGAAAAAGGGGAACAACGCAAGCGTTCCGTAAGCATTGCTGCAAATGGGGAGGTGACCACCTATTTCTTTGAATTGGAAGGACCTTATTTACGTAAGGACACCAATATGCGGGACAATCCCAATCCGTATCCTTCTACCGTTCAAATGAAAATGCGTGGTAGGATAACCCCTATCGATTTTTCAAAAATTACACGTATCCAGTTTTTTGTAAAGCATACGCTTTTTGATAAATCGGTGACCTTGGACAACTTGAGATTGGTAGAAAATCCCCCCTTACCCAAAGATTATTTGGTAGGCTTGGTCGATAAGTTTGGCCAGAATACCAAGCAAGATTTTGAAGGTAAAATAACAAGTGCCCAACAATTAAAGACCAAGGCAGACGGAGAATTGGCGCAATTACAGAAAGAAGGCCCCATGCCTGGGCGAAGCACCTATGGAGGATGGTCGGCCGGTCCAAAATTAGAGGCCACCGGTTTCTTTAGGACTACAAAATACAAAGGAAAATGGGCCTTGGTAGATCCGGAAGGCTACCTGTTTTTCTCTTCAGGAATTGCCAATGTGCGACTCGCAAATACCACCACCTTTACGGGTCGTGATTTTAAGAACGATACGGTTCGCTACCGAAATCCGGAAGATGTGACACCAGAGGATTCCAGGGGTATGGTACCGCTAAACGAAGGGATTACCAGCACCGCTTTTATTTCCCATCCGTGGCGCTACGATTTTTTTGAGGAATTGCCCAAATACGGTGATGATTTGGCCAATCATTTTAGCTATAGAAGGGAACAACATTTTGGGCCTTTTGAATATGGGGAAACCTTCAGTTTTTATCAAGCCAATTTGGAACGCCGCTACGGGGAAGCCACTCCCGGTGCACACCTTAAAAAATGGGTGACCACAACACAAGACCGCTTTTTAAATTGGGGTTTTACCTCTTTTGGCAATTGGGCAGGATATGAGTTCTACCATGAAAACAGGATGCCCTATTTTGCCAATGGCTGGATTATTGGGGATTTTAAAACGGTACGTTCCGGTTTTGACTTTTGGGGGGAAATGCCCGATGTTTTTGACCCGGAATTTGAACGTCGCGCTAAAATAACCGTTTCCGTTGTCGCAGAAGAAGTGCGGAACAATCCTTGGTGCATCGGCGTTTTTATTGATAATGAAAAAAGCTGGGGCGTTCCCGGAACCGTAAAAGGACAATATGGAATCGTATTGGACGCCTTGTCCAAAAAAACGTTGGAAAGCCCACTAAAAAAGGCCTTTGTCCAAGTCTTGCTAGAAAAATACGGCACCATCCAAAGTTTAAATACGGCTTGGAATACCACACTCGAAAACTGGGCAGCGCTCTCAAGCGGAATAGATTTTTCAAAACAGGAGCGCTTTGCCGAAACGATGGTCCAAGATTTTTCGGTCCTATTAAAAGTCTATGCCGACCAATACTTTAAGGTGGTACGGACCGCTTTAAAGGAAGTCATGCCCGATCATATGTATTTAGGGTGTCGTTTTGCACCATGGGGTATGGGCAAGGAAGTGTTAGAGGCTGCCAAAGCATATGTAGATGTCTTTAGTTATAATTACTACGAGGAAGGTATCGGCCCCAAGACATGGGCATTTTTAGAAGAAATTGATAGGCCTGCGATTATTGGTGAATTTCATATCGGTACGGCGGCATCGGGGCTTTTTCACCATGGTGTGATCCATGCCTCCGATCAAGAGGACCGCGGCAAGATGTACAAGGACTATCTGTACTCTGTTGTGGACAATCCTTATTTTGTGGGAGCACATTGGTTTCAATATATCGATTCCCCGGTTTCTGGGCGGGCCCATGACGGGGAAAACTATAATGTTGGTTTTGTTAACGTAGCTGATGTTCCCTACCCTAGTATGGTAAAGGCCACCAAGGAGGCCCATCGTAATTTATACGAACGCCGTTTTGGCAATTAATGCGTTATGGGAAAGCTAAAGACCTTACTGCTACTCGTTATCTTACTGATTCAGGCGGCATACGCCCAAGAACGTATTTTGGCAGTGCCGGATACCATATCCCCAAAAAACCGGATTTGTTTTGCGCTGTATACGGTGCATGAAAACACTTTAAAGCTTACGGCCCAGTTCTATCCTATTAAAAACTACGAGCCTTTTGAAGCTTTCTTGGAGATAGAAGAACACGGGGCATGGAAACAAATTGCCACCGCTGAAATTATCTATCCCGGCTATACGGCCCCCTTTAGGGTAACCGATTGGGACGATACCAAAAAAACCAAGTATCGGGTAGTCCATAATAATACCGCTTTTTATGAGGGTGTTATTCAAAAGAACCCCAAGGATAAGGATGAATTTGTGATGGCGGCCTTTACCTGTAACTCCATATATCCCGAACATGGCGGGGACATCCCAAGAACGGATTTGGTGGAGAATATGAAACGCTTACGACCGGACCTGCTCTTTTTTTCCGGGGATCAAGTCTATGACCACAGTGAGCATTATGCCAGTTGGCTAAAATTTGGACGGGATTTTGGGGAGGTCATTAGAAACACACCCACTATTTGTATCCCCGATGATCATGATATTGGGCAAGCGAATTTATGGGGTGCTTCGGGCAAAAAAGCAAAAACAAGACGTGGTATTTCCGGAGGCTATTATATGCCCGCTTCCTATGTGAATGAGGTGCAACGCGCACAAACAAGCCATCTCCCAGACCCTTATGACCCTACCCCCGTAGCACAAAATATAAGTGTCTATTATACGGATTTGACTTGGGGCGGAATCAGTTTTGCCATTTTGGAGGATCGGAAGTTTAAATCCGGTTTGGAAGGGGTTATTGAACATAAGGGCGAAGTGTTTGAAGCCATTCTTGATTCCACGGTAGACACCAAAAGTTTTGACGTGCCCAATACTACGCTACTTGGGGAACGCCAATTGCATTTTTTGGAGGATTGGACCACCGATTGGAAAGATGCCCAACTAAAAACGGTCCTTTCGCAAACCATTTTTTCCATGGCCAACAATTATTCCGGCAAACGGGAAAATGAGATTTATGCCGATTTTGA
>CALEYA010000154.1 GCA_937926215.1 uncultured Croceitalea sp.
CTCCCGCATTGGCACAGACTACATTATTCTGTGCTTCGGTCCCTTTTCCGTTGAGAACATCCATAAATATTTGGGCAGAGTCGGCAACAGCATCCCCTCCTTTAATGTCGTCTGCCATAATACTGGTAATGCCAAAGTCCGATGGTTTTAGCATCCCTTCCGCACCTTTAGAAATGGTTTTGGTATCTCCGGTAAGGCTAATTTCATCGTACCCGTCCAAGGCATGCAGAATGGTAAAGTTCTTAGCGGTATTCTGATAAAGATACCCATACATTCTTGCCAGTTCCAGATTAAAGACACCCACCATCTGGTTTTTTGGAAATGCCGGATTGACCATAGGTCCCAGCATATTGAAAAAGGTTTTGACCGCGAGTTCCCTCCGTATTGGGGCCACATTTTTCATGGCCGGATGGAATAGAGGAGCGTGCAGCACACAGATACCAGCTTCCTCAATGGACTTTTTAAGAAAATCAGCTTCATTACTAAATTTAATCCCCAGAAATTCCATGACGTTGCTACTCCCGCATTTTGAGGAAACCCCGTAATTACCATGCTTGGTCACTTTAACCCCTGCACCGGCCGTTACAAAAGAGGCCAATGTAGAAATATTAAAAGTGTCCTTACCATCACCACCCGTACCGCAAAGGTCAATAGGATTATAGTGGCTCAAATCTACCGCCAGACAAAGTTCCAATAGCGCATCCCGGAAGCCTTCCAACTCCTCAATAGTAATGCTGCGCATCATATATACCGTTAAAAAAGCGGCTATCTGACTGGTGTTGTAATCACCCTTGGCAATATTGACCAATATTTGTTTTGCATCCTCTTTTTCCAGGATTTCATGGTTGATGAGCCTATTTAAAGTTTCTTTCATTTTTTTAAGTCTTTAGCCGTTAGTATAGCGTAGGTAGAATCTGCCCATTACTAGTTTGTCGAATTTCTGCCATCCAACCAGTTTTTCAGGATTTGTTTTCCATTGGGCGTCAATACCGATTCTGGATGAAATTGCACCGCCCGTATATCAAAGGTTTTATGTTTTAATGACATTACTTGACCATTGGCGTCAAAGGAAGTGGCCTCTAAATCCGACGGTAAGTTAGGATCCACCACCCAAGAATGGTAACGTCCTACCTCAATGGTTTCCGGCATTCCTTTAAAAAGATAGTCTTCCTTTACAATATCAATAGGGGTGGCTACCCCATGGTATACCTTGTCCAAGTTGACCAAACTACCGCCATACACTTCCCCAATGGCCTGTTGGCCCAAGCAGACCCCAAAAATTCGTTTGCTAGGTCCATAGGTCTTGATTATCGCTTTTAAGAGTCCGGCTTCCTCTGGGATACCGGGTCCTGGGGAAAGTACGATTTCTTCAAAGGCTTCAACATCTTCCAATGACAATTGGTCATTTCTCTTAACGACCACTTCGCAATCCAAATCTTCCAGATAGTGCACCAAATTAAAGGTAAAACTGTCGTAATTGTCTATCATTAATATCTTTCGTGCCATCTAAATTGTTTCTGCAATTTCTAGTGCTTTGTTCAACGCACCCAATTTGTTATAGGTTTCCTGCAATTCATCCTCCGCATTGGAAGCTGCTACCAAACCGGCACCCGCTTGGAAATGGAGTTCATGGTTCTTGCTTAAAAACGTACGGATCATAATGGCGTGGTTATAGTTTCCTTCAAAATCCATAAAGCCTATGGCCCCACCATAATATCCCCTGCTTGTTTTTTCGTACTGCTCAATAAGTTCCATGGCCCGGTACTTTGGGGCACCGCTCAAGGTTCCCGCAGGAAAGGTGTCCGCAACGATTTTTAAGGTAGACGTATTCGGTTTTTTCATTCCCGTCACCTTGGATACCAAATGGATCACATGCGAGAAATACTGTACTTCGCGATAGGTTTCAACATTGACTAAGTTCCCATGCCTGCTCAAATCGTTTCTCGCAAGATCTACCAGCATCACATGTTCGCTGTTTTCCTTATCATCTTGGGACAGTTTTCTGGCAAGTTCCGCATCTTGTTCATCATTACCGGTACGTTTGTAGGTGCCAGCGATAGGGTGTATTTCTGCCTTCCCATCTTTTACGATAAGCTGCGCTTCCGGCGAGCTGCCAAAAATTTTAAAATCGCCATAATCAAAAAAGAACAGGTAAGGCGACGGGTTAATGGAGCGTAAAGCGCGATATACGTTGAATTCATCTCCCTTAAAACCTTGGGAGAACCTTCTGGACAGTACCAGTTGAAAAACATCGCCCCGTTGGCAATGCTTTTTGGCCAAGGCTACGTGTTCTTTAAATTCCTCGTCCTGCAAATTGGTTTTTACGGCACCTTCTTTGGTAAAGTTATAGCTGGCAAAACTCCGCACTTTTAAAAGCTGTTCCAAGTCGTGTAGGTTGCTGTCCGATTCGTAGCAGTGTGCAAAGAGATAGGCCTCATTTTTAAAATGGTCTATAGCAATGATGTTCTGGTAAACCGCATAGTACAAATCCGGAATGGCAACGGAGCTCTCTTTTTTGGAAATCTCGATATCCTCAAAATAGCGAACGGCATCATAACTGGTAAACCCAAAAATACCGTTGGTAATAAATTTGAAGCCAGGGTTGCTCACGGCAAACCGTTTTGTAAAAGCATCAATTTCTTTGGTGATATCGGTATCCTTTGTTAATGCTATTGCGTTTACATCACCATTGGGAAAGGTGGTGGTAAGGGTTTCGTCCGCAACTTTTATAGAGGCGATCGGATTACAGCAGATATAGGAGAAGTTGTTGTCGTTGGCCCTATAATCACTACTTTCCAAAAGGATGCTATTGGGAAATTTGTCCCTAATCTTAAGATAGACACTAACCGGGGTAATGGTATCTGCCAGAATCTTTTTATAATGTGTTTCTAATTTGAACCGCATGTTATGTACATAAATTAAAAAAGGCTTGTCGTGATTGACAAGCCTCTATATGGTTATGGATAGGAGAACTAGCTCACGAATGACGTTGCGCGTTGTTCCACCACCAAGTATTTACGTTGTTATTTTTCATTGGTCCAAAGATAAAAATCAATTTGAAACTTGCAAACAAAGATCTGTTATAAAAAAAATCCCGCTGGTTAGAGCAGGATTTTTTAATAGGTATCGGGTATGGGTTAAAATTCCAAATCCACGACCAAATCGAACTCGTCATAAATGGTCTTGTCCCCAAGATTATCAAAGAAACTACCGGAACCGTACTGAACGTTATAAGCGGCCCTGTCAACTTTAAGCGTTGCAGTCGCTTTACTACCGTAAACGGATACATCAAAAGTTACAGGTTTGGTGATCCCTTTTATGGTAAGGTCACCGGTAACTTCGTAAGAGTTCTTACCGGATGCCTTAACATTGGTAAAAACCAAAGTCGCTGTTGGATTGGAAGCCGTTGCGAAGAAATCATCGGAATGTAAATGGCCATCCAACTTTGCTTTATAATCCCCTTCTAAATCCGTAGTGTTGATCGTAGTCATATCTACGGTAAATTCCCCACCTGAAAGTTTGTCACCATCAAATTCCAAAGCTCCAGATTTTAGGCTAATAGTACCGGTATGTGACCCCGTTACTTTATAGGCTTTCCATGTTACCGTGCTTGTTTCGGCATTTACTTCTTTTTTCTCACCGTCTATAGGTGCTGCTATTGCTGTTCCAAAAACTACGGCCAATGCTAGTGTTAAAATGTTTCTTTTCATGATTTTAAAAATTACTTGTTCTTGTTTTAATGATTTATATATGTGTAAAAAGTTCTTCTTTTGTTTTACGCACTTTTGGCAAGTGTTGGGTGTCGTCCTCTTCTGCACGATAGCCAACGGGCAATACCAAGACCGTGGATAGGCCTTTTTCATTAAGGTTAAGGATTTCATCGTATTTCTCCGCTTCAAAACCTTCCATGGGGCAGGTGTCTATTTGCAACTCTGCGGCCGCTTGCATGACATTGCCTAGGGCCAAATACACTTGTTTTGCCGCCCATGTTTGTTTGGTTTCCGAGGGTAAATCCAGAATATTGGATTTCATAAAATCGCCATATTCCTTTAAGTGGGTTTCCGGAATGTTACGGGTTTGGGAAACGTTCATCAGATAATCATCAATGAGCGATGCATCAAAATTGGTAACGCCTGCGAAAACCAAAAGATGCGAAGCATCGGTGATTTGTGATTGCCCCCAAGATACGGGCTTTAGCTTTTCCCTAATCTCCTTATCCGTGATAACAAATACATGGTAGGGCTGCAAGCCATATGAGGAAGCGCTTAAACGTGTAGCCTCCAACAAAAGTTCCAAGTTTTCATCGGAAACTTGCTTGTTGCGATCAAATTTTTTTGTGGCATAGCGCCAATTCCTGTTTTCTAGTACGGTTTTCATTTTAAAATTTATCCAATAATTGGTTCAATAAATTTAAATCCCTTTCTGAGAGATTCTTTAGTGCTTCATCTTCTACGGTCTTTACGGCATGGTCCATTTTGGTCAGCATATGCTTGCCTTCTTCCGTAATAAAAATCTCTACTTTACGTCGGTTAGTTTGACAAACATTACGCTCGGCATAGCCTTTGGATAATAGTTTGTCCACAAGCCGTGTGGTATTGCTCATCTTGGAGACCATCCGTTCATTTAAAGTGGATAGATTGGCCGGCGCGCCTTGCAACCCCCGTAATATTCGTAGTACGTTAAATTGTTGCAGGGAGACCTCATAAGGTTTTAAAGCAATGCCTATGGCATCATTAAGCTTATTGTTCACCAAGGCCAAATGGATGATGGTCCGCTTGGTCAGGGGAATTTGTCTTTTTGTCTTTATGGTTTCCTCTACATTCATGTCGTTACAACAATTGTATATACAAATGTATGTTGCCAATTCCCTTCTTCCACCATTGGCAACGCCAAATTTTTGTTAAAAGTAAATGACGACAAAGGGCATTGGTTAATTTTAGTTGGTAAATTAATTATCATGCGGCCTTTCTATACATTTCTTCTTTTATCGCTGTTCATTTCCTGTGGTGGCCCCGCTAAAAAAAAGGAAGTAGCGGCAGAGCCTATACCAACAAAAGCCCTTAGCAACGCTAAGGAAGCCACGGTGCCTTTTCCCATCTATGACTTTGATGGGCTGGAACCCTTGCTGCATGCCTCTGATGGTAAGACACACATTGTTAATTTTTGGGCGACCTGGTGCAAACCTTGTGTGGCGGAGCTTCCGGATTTTGAAAAGACCTATGCCGAACAAAAAGAAAATGGGGTGGCCATGACCTTGGTGAGTTTGGATATGCCCACAATGTGGGAAAAGCGATTGGTACCCTTTGTAAAAGAGCATGCATTGCGTGGGGAGGTGGTTATTTTGGACGACCCCAAAATGAACGATTGGATTCCAAAAATAGATGCAGATTGGGAGGGTGGTATACCAGCTACCCTAATTTATAATAATAGCAAACGCGAGTTTTATCCGCATGGGTTTACCTATGAGGAATTGAATACCGAATTGCAAAAATTTTTAAATTAAGAACTTATGAAACAGTTAAAACACAGTGCTCTTTTCTTGGCGTTTATACTTTGCGCCTCTTTTGCACCAATGGAAATTCCCGTCAAAGGGTTACAAGTAGGTGATACCGCTACCGATTTCGCCTTAAAAAATATCGATGGTTCTACCGTGTCCTTGGCAGATTATACTGATGCCAAAGGTTTTTTGGTGATTTTTACCTGCAACACCTGCCCGTATGCCGTGGCGTACGAGGATCGAATTATTGCTCTGGACAAAAAGTATAAAGAACTGGGCGTACCGGTAATTGCCATCAACCCGAACAACCCCAAAGCAAAACCTGGGGATAGTTTTGAGGCTATGAAAATTAGGGCCGATGAAAAAGGATTCAGTTTTCCGTATTTGTTGGACGAAGGGCAAACAGTTTATCCGAAGTACGGGGCCACAAAAACACCGCATGTGTATCTTTTGGAGAAAACCCCAAATGGAAATGTAGTGAAATATATAGGGGCTATAGACGACAATTACCAAGATCCCGCCCAAGTAGAGGAAACCTATGCAGCAGATGCCGTTGATGCCATGCTGGCCGGAGAGGAAATTGAAGTGACGCTTACAAAGGCAATAGGGTGTTCTATAAAAGTATAATTAGAAAAATATGTAGTTTTAAGTCCGGGGCAATGCTTCGGACTTTTATTTTAGATAAATTAAACGTAACCAAGATTATGGATTTGAGTCAGGAAGAATGGGTAGAACAGTTAGCGCAAGATGAAAACGCCCTTATATTGGATGTTAGAACGCCAGAAGAGGTAGCCGATGGCTATATCCCCAATGCCAAGCATATCGATATTTATTTAGGACAAGGTTTTATTGATGAGGTAGAGAAACTGGACAAGTCCAAAAACTACTATGTATACTGTCGTTCCGGAAACCGCAGCGGACAAGCCTGCGCCTTAATGAATGGATTGGGTTTTGAGAACGCGTATAATCTAGAAGGGGGTTTTATGAACTGGGAAGGTGAAGTAGCGGAATAAACAGCATTTTTTATGCGTGAAGACCTACTTCATTATATATGGAAGACCAATAAATTGCAAGGGATACCACTGCAAACTACCGCCAATGAACCCGTAATTGTTGAAAGTCCCGGTATCCATAACCAAGTTTCCGGCCCGGATTTCTTTAATGCCAAAGTGCATCTAGCGGACCAACTATGGGCCGGTAATGTAGAGATGCACATTAAAGCATCGGACTGGTATGCACACCATCATGAGACCGATGCCAAGTATGATAATGTGATTCTGCATGTGGTCTGGGAAGATGATGTTGCTATTTTCAGAAAAGACGGTTCCCAAATTCCAAGCTTAGAATTAAAGGATCGCATTCCCACCAAGCTTTTGAATTCTTATAAGCGCTTGTTCGATACTTCCCAAAAACAATTTATCAACTGCGAAAAGGATATTGCAGGCGTTTCCAAATTTACGGTTGGCAGTTGGCTGGAACGATTGTACATCGAGCGCTTGGAACAAAAGGCGTACCTTATTTTTCAATTATTGCAACAAAGCAATAACGATTGGGAACAGGTTTTGTTCACCTTATTGTTAAAGAATTTTGGCTCTAAGGTCAATGGGGAGGCGTTTTTGGGTATTTCCAACATTTTGGATTTTTCGGTAGTTCGCAAAATTAGGCAGGACATCCAAGTTTTTGAGAGTGTGCTCATGGGGGTAGGCGGTCTTTTAGAGCATACCAATACGGAAGATGCATACTATAAGTCCTTGCAAACCGAGTTTGGTTTTCAGCAGCAAAAGTTCCAACTTAAAACACATCAAGTTCGACCCCCGGAATTTTTTGGCTTACGGCCCAATAATTTCCCTACGATACGCTTGTCACAACTGGCCAATTTATATGCCCGTCAAGATGCATTGTTTTCTAAGGTGATGGAAGCGGGGACCGTCGAAAAAATTTATGCCCTTTTTGAAACGGAAGCAAGTCCGTACTGGAAAAATCATTTCACCTTTGGCAAGGTTTCCAAAAGCTCGCAGAAAAAATTGACCAAAAGTTTTATTGATTTGATCGTCATTAATACGGTGGTTCCCCTAAAATTCGCCTATGCCAAAAAGCAAAATACTAGTGTAGATGAACAGCTGATTGCCCTCCTTTCTGCCCTAAAACCGGAGAAGAACAGTATTGTGGACCGTTATGGGTCATTGGGAGTCAAAGCTGAAGATGCGTTTAAAAGTCAGGCCGTTCTTCAATTGCATACCAAGTATTGCAGTCAAAACCAATGTTTAAAGTGTGCCATAGGAACTTCACTTTTAAGTTGAAATCCCTAATTTTGGGTATGCGATGGATTTACGATTTACTCTATTATTTTCAGAAGCGTGGTTTTGAGGTGTGCAGACGTATTGCAGAGCGTTGGGGGATTAGGGCAAGGGTAGTCCGTACTACTTTTATTTATTTGACCTTTGCAACGCTCGGTTTTGGATTTGCACTATATCTTTTTATAGCGTTTTGGTTAAAAATCAAGGACTTGGTGTATACCAAGCGTACCTCCGTATTTGATCTGTAATTATGATTAAACTATTCCGTTCCCGTATCGCTTGGGCGCTGACCTTAATGGTTTTAGTGCTTTTAATAGGGGTTTTGGGGTACCGGTACAATCATGACTTCTCTTGGGTAGAAGCAATTTACATGACGATAATCACGGTAACCACGGTAGGTTTTTCCGAAGTACGTCCACTGGATGCCGATGCCAAGATTTTTACGGTTTTTTTAATCGTTTCCAGCGTTTTTATTTTTGGTTTTGCCATTTCCGTAATTACTGAATATATATTAGGTAGAAATTCCCTTCAACTATTAAAGAAAAAAAGAGTGAAGAACAAGATCAATCGGTTGACCAATCATGTTATAGTTTGTGGCTATGGTAGAAATGGTCAGCAAGCTGCAGAAAAATTAGGAGCATACAACAGGCCTTTTGTTGTCATAGAAAAGAACAAAGAAGTTATTGAGGCCCATGAGAATGAAATACTTTTTGTAGAGGGGGATGTCAATGAAGATGAGGTACTTTTAGAAGCGGGTATCACCAAAGCCCAATATTTGGTAACGGCATTACCGGATGATGCCATCAATCTTTTTGTGGTATTATCCGCCAGGCAATTAAATGAGAAACTTTTTATAATAAGCAGGGCTTCCCAGTCTACATCCATTAAAAAACTGACGTTCGCGGGGGCAAATAAAGTAATTATGCCGGACAAGATAGGAGGGGACCATATGGCTTCCTTGGTGGTCATGCCGGATTTGATCACCTTTATGGATAAACTTTCCCTGGAAGGTGAGCATACTACCAATTTGGAAGAAGTGGAAATTGAGGATTTTATCAATCAGATGGAATGTAGTTCCATACGAGATCTGGACTTAAGAAGACGAACCGGTTGCACCATAATTGGATATATTACCCCAAGTGGGGAATACATTATTAACCCAGAAGCTGATCTGGAATTGGAACCTAAGGGGAAAGTCATTGTTTTGGGAAGACCGGAACAGATAGACAAGCTCAATCAAATGTTTAAATTGCAATCGCTTAAACAGCAATAAATTTGATTCCGTTGAATTTTTTTAGGATATTGTCAGCTTTACATCAAATTAACAAAACCAAATAAATCGATTATGAAGTATAGACTTCTCTCATTTTTTGCATTATTATTACCACTAATTGGTTTTTCTCAAGAAACCACGGAACCTGGTCTTGATGAACGAATTAATGCTTGGTTCGAGCCTATTACGGCTGTTTGGGAAGGGATAGTCTTTTGGCAAGTGCCTGGTACTGGTATTCCTTTGGTAGTAATAATACTTGTGCTAGGAGCTGTATTTTTTACAATCTACTTTGGTTTTATAAATATTAGAAAGTTTCCTTTGGCAATAAACGTTGTAAGAGGTAAATATGACGATTTAGAAGGAGCGGAAGGTCACGGAGTAGAAAAAGCTGAGGTTAATATAGTAGATGGTGATTTACCCGATACTATAAGGGATGAAAGCGAAGAGGGTGAGGTCAGTCATTTTCAAGCATTGGCTACTGCAGTTTCTGGAACTGTAGGATTAGGAAACATAGCGGGTGTAGCATTGGCAATTGCAATTGGTGGACCGGGAGCAACTTTCTGGATGATTTTATGCGGGCTTTTGAGTATGTCGACAAAATTTGTAGAATGTACTTTGGGTGTACAATATCGCGATGTTGGAGAAGATGGCACTGTATATGGTGGTCCAATGTATTATTTATCCAGAGGTCTAAAAGAAAGAGGTTTTACAGGATTAGGGAAATTTTTAGCAGTAGTTTTTGCAGTACTTTGTGTAGGGGCATCCTTTGGAGGTGGTAATGCTGTTCAATCAAACCAAGCGGCTGAACAATTGATCGGTATGATGGGTATAGAAGGCGGTTCATCAGGGTTCTATATAGGTATAGTTTTAGCTATTGTTGTTGGTGTAGTAATCATAGGTGGAATAAAGAGAATAGCTCAGGTAACTGAGAAAATTGTTCCTTTTATGGCTGTTATTTATGCAATAGCTTGTCTTATAGTGATTTTTGCCAATTTCTCATATATCGATGATGCATTCGGATTAATTTTTAAAGGAGCTTTTACACCTGAAGCTGGTTTAGGTGGCTTATTTGGAGTTTTGATTGTTGGTTTTAGAAGGGCGGTATTCTCGAATGAAGCAGGTGCTGGATCTGCTGCTATTGCTCATTCTGCAGTAAAAACGAAGTATTCTGCTAGTGAGGGTATTGTTGCATTATTAGAGCCTTTTATTGATACTGTTGTAATTTGTACGATGACTGCCTTGGTCATCATTTTTTACAATAGTGGTGGAGTATTTGAATATGGAGGAGATGGTGCTGGAAATGTACTAATAGATGGTGTGAACGTTGGTGGTGTGACTTTGACCTCTCAAGCATTTCAATCTGTGATTCCTTGGTTTCCTTATGTATTGACGCTTGCCGTCTTACTTTTTGCTATTTCTACAATGATTTCATGGTCGTATTACGGCTTACAATCTTGGAAGTATCTTTTTGGAAGAAGCAAGGCAGCCGATTTATGTTATAAGGTTTTGTTTATAGCATTTATAATAATTGGAGCATCTGCTTCGATGGGAGCTGTTTTTGCCTTTTCTGATGCCATGATTTTAGCATTGGTTTTTCCAAATATGATAGGTTTATTTATACTCTTCCCAAAGGTTAAAGAAGAGCTTAATAGATATTTAGGAGCTATAAAATCTATGGGTAAATAACATAGAAAATTGAAAAAATTAAAATCCCACTTTAGGTTCAATAAACAGGAACGGAGTGGGATTTTCTTTTTGTTACTGCTCATCATAGTACTTCAATGCCTGTATTTTTATTTTAAAAATCAATCTCCAACTATTGGGAACAATACGTTGGTCACTAATGAAGCTGACCAAGAACGGGTAGATAGTCTACTAGCAAGAGCGAAAGAAAAGGACACAACAAAGACCTATTCTTTCAACCCTAATTTTATTTCGGATTATAGGGGTTATGTTTTGGGGATGTCCCCAGAAGAGATCGATCGTTTGCATGCTTTTAGGGAAAAAGGTAAATTTTTGAACTCGGCAAAAGAATTTCAAGAAATCACCAAAATTTCGGATAGTTTGTTGCACGCTATTCAGGATAACTTTAAATTTCCAAAGTGGTCACAACAAAAGCAGAGAACAGCTACAACTGCATCATTTGTTCGTCCCGAGGTGGCTGTGGCACCAAAGGATGTGAATACGGCAACCGCTGAAGACCTTAGGGCCGTTAATGGTATTGGTGTAAAGTTATCGGCAAGGATTATCAAATTTAGGGACCGGTTGGGCGGTTTTATGGATAGTTCCCAGTTGTACGATGTATACGGCTTGGAGAAAGAAGTTGCCGATAGGGCGATGAAACTTTTTGAAGTCAAAAAACCACCTGCAATCAAAAAAATAAATATCAATACCGCTACCGCCAGTGAGCTATCCAAATTGATTTATATCCCGTATCAATTGGCAGAGGATATTGTGGCCTATAGAAATGATAACGGTACGTTCAATTCTTTTGAAGAGTTGTCCCAAGTGGAAGGTTTTCCTACACCTAAACTCCATAGAATAGCCCTATATTTGTCGCTATAAAATTGTCCATATGAACAGCATGTACTTCACTGAAGAACATCAATTATTTAGGGAAAGCCTAAAAGAATTTTTACAAAAAGAAGTAGCCCCCAATGTGAATGAATGGGAAGAAAGTGGAAAGCTTCCCAAGGATATATGGAAAAAGTTTGGGGAGATGGGGTACTTTGGCTTGGCTACCCCAGAGGAATACGATGGTTTAGGCTTGGATATCTTTTATACGGTCATCTTTTTAGAAGAATTGCAAAAAATAAATTCCGGTGGTTTTGCCGCGGCCATGTGGGCACATGAGTACTTGGCCATGACACACTTGAATAAGAATGCCAATGCCCAACAAAAAGAATCCTATTTGCGACCTAGTGTCCTTGGTGAAAAAATTGGGTGTTTGGGGGTATCCGAACCTTTTGGGGGAAGTGATGTCGCTGGCATGCGGACTACTGCAATTAAAGAAGGTGATTATTATTTGGTCAACGGTTCCAAAACGTTTATTACCAATGGTGTTTATGGTGACTATATCATATTAGCGGCAAAGACGGATCCGTCTGCTGGAAATAAAGGAATCAGTCTGTTTATTGTGGATCGGGATGCTCCCGGTGTTTCGGCCAACAAACTAGACAAGCTGGGTTGGAGGGCGTCAGATACTGCTGAGCTGGCTTTTGATAATGTAAAAGTACCTTCTGCTAACCTAATAGGGCAGGAGGGTAGTGGATTTACCTTTATTATGGAGGCTTTCGCCTTGGAAAGATTGGTAATGGCCATCAATGCCCATGCACGGGCCGAGTATGCTTTGGACTATGCAAGACAATACATGTCCGAAAGGGAAGCATTTGGTCAAACTATAAACCAGTTCCAAGCCTTGCGTCATCGTTTTGTCGACTTACAAGCGGACATGGAATTGTGCAAACATTACAATTATGGGGTTGCTGCCAAATTGGATAAGGGGGAGTACGCCGTTAAGGAAGCGACCATATCAAAATTGAAATCCACTAAAATGGCCGATGAGGTCATATATGACTGCTTACAGTTTTTGGGTGGATACGGATATATAGAAGATTACCCAATGGCACGTCTTTTACGGGACAGCAGGTTAGGCCCTATTGGTGGCGGCACTAGTGAAATTTTGAGAGAAATTATCGCTAAAATCGTCATTGACGGAAAAGAATACAAGGCACCAAAATCCTGATTTTAGATTTTAGCGAAAATTGCATTTCCAATTTGCTAAAATCGTCATTGACGGAAAAGAATACAAGACACCGAAATCCTAATTTTGGATTTTAGCGAAATTGTTTTTAGTCTTTTATAATGGGAATGCAGAAATAAATGGAAAACTAGGTTTGCAGAATCAAATTCATTTGTATATTTGCAGCCCTTTAAATAAGTAAAGGAATAATCTAAAGAGAGGAGGTTGTAGCCAATGTTAATTATACCAGTAAAAGAAGGAGAAAACATCGATAGGGCTTTAAAGCGTTTCAAGAGAAAGTTTGATAAAACGGGAACTATGCGTCAACTACGCAAGCGCCAGCAGTTTACAAAGCCATCTGTAAAACGTAGAGCAGAAATCCAAAAGGCGGAATACATCCAAGGCCTAAGAGATCAAGAGGAAATTTAAAGTCCAACGATTTCAAAATATACACTTCCCGTTCATATTCTAATGGACGGGATTTTTTATGCCTACTCGTTTCATACGTTCAAGAAATGCTTTTGCTTTTCAAAAAATGTACCTTTGGTAGATGTCCGTTACCGCATTTGTATCCTATCTATCCTTAGAAAAGAACTACTCTCCCCATACCGTAAGCGCGTATCAGAAGGACATAGAAACATTCGCCCAATATGTAGAAGATACTTTTGACGAAAAGGGGATAGACGGTGTAAATTATCCCATGATCAGAAGTTGGATAGTTGCTATGGTAGCTTCCAAATTGGGTAACCGCACCATAAACAGAAAAATAGCTTCCTTAAAAGCGTATTATAAGTTTTTGCAAAAGATTGGCGAAATAACAACGAACCCTTTGGCAAAACACAAAGCCCTTAAGACCAAAAAGAGTCTTGAGGTCCCTTTTTCCGAAACGGAAATGCAAAACGTTCTGGAAGAACTTTCCTTTACCAATAATTTTGAAGGTAATAGGGATAAGTTAATGATAGAGTTGTTGTATGCCACGGGTATGAGAAGGGCAGAGCTTATCGCTTTAAAACTTACGGATATTGATTATTATGGGAATACGATTAAGGTCTTGGGCAAACGCAACAAAGAGCGGGTAATCCCCTTGTTGCCATCCCTAATGGAGCAGCTACGGCTATATTTGGAGTATAGGGAAAAACTGGATAGTGTAGTTGATGGGGCTTTTCTTTTTCTCACCCAAAGTGGGTACAAAATATACGAAACCCTTGTTTATAGGGTTATTAATAAGTATCTTAGTGAGGTGTCTACCAAGGTAAAAAAAAGTCCCCATATGTTAAGACACACCTTTGCAACGCATTTACTGAACATGGGGGCAGACTTAAATGCGGTAAAAGAATTATTGGGTCACTCCAGTTTAGCGTCTACACAAGTGTATACCCACAACAGTATTGCTGAACTCAAGAAAGCACACTTAAAGGCCCATCCTAGGAACAAAGAATAAATCTTTGTCATTGTTTAACCTATCCGCCCAGAGCGGACCTAAAAGCCATCATATGAAGGTAAACACCCAATCCGTTAATTTTGTTGCTGATGCCAAGCTTATTAATTTCATCCAAGAGAAAATGGATAAGCTGGAAACATTTTATGATAAGGTCATCAGTTCTGATGTGTATTTGAAGGTAGAGAACACCAGTTCAAAAGAGAATAAAATTGTGGAGATTAAGGTGCATATTCCAAGGGATCAATTCATTGTAAAAAAACAATGCAAATCTTTTGAGGAAGCGGTAGATTCCGCATGCAGTTCTTTAGAGCGTCAACTAGTAAAAAAGAAGGAAAAAATGAGGGCGCACGCCTGATGAAAATTTTTCAGAATTTGTTTTGATTAAAAAAATAAATATATACATTTGCAGTCCGTTAGAAATAGCGGGCTTTTTTTGTGTCAAAATGGCACTAAAAAGCCGATGTAGCTCAGCTGGCTAGAGCAGCTGATTTGTAATCAGCAGGTCGTGGGTTCGAGTCCCTCCATCGGCTCAAAACAATGGAAAACAGTAGTTTTTCCAGCAAAGTTCTAGAGTTGAAATTGTGAAGGACGAGAAGTTTATCCCGAGCGTAGTCGAGGGAAAGTCCCTCCATCGGCTCTGAAGTATTGAAATTAAAGGAAGGGGAGATACTCAAGCGGCCAACGAGGGCAGACTGTAAATCTGCTGACTACGTCTTCGCAGGTTCGAATCCTGCTCTCCCCACACAGTTTTTTGAAAATTGTGTAAAGCATTAAAAAAATCTTGCAAAAGATGGCTTTGATGTTGAAAACTGAAATATTGGAATGAAAAATTGCGGGAGTAGCTCAGTTGGTAGAGCGTCAGCCTTCCAAGCTGAATGTCGCCGGTTCGAACCCGGTCTCCCGCTCTAAATGTTCCTGCGAAGGCAGGAATCTCTTCCTTAAATTATGAAGAGATGCTAAACACTTTACGCCGACGTAGCTCAGGGGTAGAGCGTTTCCTTGGTAAGGAAGAGGTCACGGGTTCAATTCCCGTCGTTGGCTCAAAGATTCAGTTTTAGTGCTGAATGAACGAGTTTGAAAACATTGAAGAACGAGTGGCCTAGGTCACGCCTGCCTGCCGGCAGGCAGGGGTTCAATTCCCGTCGTTGGCTCAAAGATTCAGTTTTAGTGCTGAATGAACGGGTTTGAAAACATTGAAGAAACGAGTGACCTAGGTCACAGGTGCTGACTGGGGTTGAATTCCCGTCGTTGGCTCAGGAAAATGAGTTTATGAATTAATTGGAATTAAAATAGGTAAGTGCTAAAGTTGCTTTGGTCATGCCTGTCCCGGAAAAGCTTCCGGGAGGTTCAATTCCCGTTATTGGCTCAAGAAAACGATTTTGTACACTAATATAAACTAAGATTAAAATCATTTAAAATGGCAAAGGAAACTTTTGATCGTTCCAAACCGCACTTAAATATTGGTACCATTGGACACGTAGATCACGGTAAAACTACATTGACTGCCGCTATTACAACAGTATTGGCCAACGCAGGTCTTTCTGAACTTAGAAGCTTTGATTCTATTGACAACGCACCTGAGGAAAAAGAAAGAGGTATTACTATCAACACTTCACATGTTGAGTACCAAACAGAAAATCGTCACTACGCACACGTTGACTGTCCTGGTCACGCGGATTACGTAAAGAACATGGTAACTGGTGCTGCTCAGATGGACGGTGCTATTTTGGTTGTTGCCGCTACAGATGGTCCAATGCCACAAACACGTGAGCACATCCTTTTAGGACGTCAGGTAGGTATTCCACGTATCGTTGTTTTCTTGAACAAAGTTGACATGGTGGATGATGAGGAGCTTTTGGAGCTTGTTGAAATGGAAGTAAGGGAATTGCTTTCTTTCTACGAGTACGATGGTGATAATGGACCCGTAATTTCCGGTTCTGCACTTGGAGCTTTGAACGGTGAGCAAAAATGGGTTGATACCGTTATGGAGTTGATGAATGCTGTTGATGAGTGGATTGAACTTCCAAAGCGTGATGTTGAGAAAGATTTCTTGATGCCTGTTGAAGATGTATTTACAATTACTGGTCGTGGTACTGTTGCTACAGGTCGTATAGAAACTGGTGTTGCCAATACTGGTGATGCTGTTGATATCATTGGTATGGGTGCTGAGAAATTGGCTTCTACCATTACTGGTGTTGAGATGTTCCGTAAAATCCTTGATAGAGGTGAAGCGGGTGATAACGTAGGTATCCTTTTAAGAGGTATTGAAAAATCTGAAATTAAAAGAGGAATGGTAATCTGTAAGCCAGGTTCCGTTACACCACACGCTAAGTTTAAAGCAGAGGTGTATATCCTTAAAAAAGAAGAAGGTGGTCGTCACACACCGTTCCACAACAACTACCGTCCACAGTTCTACGTAAGAACTACGGATGTAACGGGTAACATTGGTTTGCCTGATGGTGTTGAGATGGTTATGCCTGGTGATAACTTGACTATCAATGTAGATTTGATTCAGCCAATTGCACTAAGTGTAGGTCTTCGTTTCGCCATCCGTGAAGGTGGTAGAACCGTAGGTGCTGGTCAGGTTACAGAGATAGTGGACTAAGAATCATTTACAATCATAGTTTATACTAAAGGGTGTCCCGCCAAATGGTGGGATACCTTTCAGTGTAAATAGAAACGGGTGTAGCGCATTCTTTTTAAATGGAATGTAATAGCGCCTTATTTACGGGCGTAGCTCAGTTGGTAGAGCACTGGTCTCCAAAACCAGGTGTCGGGAGTTCGAGCCTCTCCGCCCGTGCAAAGCACAAAGGAGTGCGAGAAGTTTATCCTGAGCGAAGTCGAAGGAAGCCTCTCCGCCCGTGCAAAGCACAAAGGAGTGCGAGAAGTTTATCCTGAGCGGAAAAGCTTGTGCTGAGCTGAGTCAAAGTAAAGGAAGTGATGAAATTTTATGTTAAGCTATAACGGCTAAGCATGCAAGAGTAAAATAAAAAGTTATGTTGACATACGTTAAAGAATCTTGGGAGGAGTTAAGGAACAACGTTACTTGGTTGAACAGGGAAGAAGCTTCCAATCTTATGGTAATAGTTGCGGTATTCTCAATTTTGTTTGCATTGGCAACATGGGGTGTTGATACGGTATTCAGCAAATTGATCCAATTGTATTTTGATAATTTAATAGGATAAGCGGATGTCGGAAGTGTTGGAAAAAAAGTGGTATGTGGTAAGGGCCGTTAGCGGTCAAGAAAACAAGATCAAAGGGTATATTGAAAGTGAGGTCGAGAGACATGGCTTTGGAGATTATCTGGAAGATGTTTTGGTTCCTACGGAAAAGGTAGTGCAAATCCGAAATGGTAAAAAAATCAATAAGGAGCGCACCTATTTTCCTGGATATATCATGATTAAAGCCAATTTAGGTGGAGAAATGGTACATATCATACGTTCCATTACCAATGTAATCGGTTTTTTGGGTGAGACAAAAGGGGGGGACCCCGTTCCATTGCGAAAAGCGGAAGTGAACAGAATGCTAGGTAAGGTAGACGAGCTGGCTGTTAATACGGACAACGTAGCTATTCCCTTTGTGTTGGGAGAGACGGTTAAGGTTATTGATGGACCTTTCAACGGTTTTAATGGAACTGTTGAAAAAATCAATGAAGAAAAACGCAAGCTTGAGGTCATGGTTAAGATTTTCGGAAGAAAAACCCCATTGGAACTGAGCTACATGCAAGTAGAAAAAGTATAAAAGAAATAAGAAATTGGATGTAAGACGAAGACCTCAAAACCTGAAATCTTATATCTAACATCTTATATAATAGAGCTGTTACATATATAGAAATTGTGTTGCTTCCAATTAACACATTTTCAACTTAATTAAAAACAATGGCAAAAGAAGTAGATAAGGTAGTTAAATTACAAGTTAGGGGAGGTGCTGCGAATCCATCGCCACCGGTTGGACCCGCCTTAGGTGCTGCCGGCGTTAACATCATGGAGTTCTGTAAGCAATTTAATGCGCGAACACAGGACAAACAGGGCAAAGTATTGCCTGTTGTTATCACGGTATACAAAGACAAATCTTTCGAGTTTGTTGTAAAAACACCACCAGCGGCAGTTCAATTGATGGAAGCAGCAAAGATCAAAAAAGGATCTGGAGAACCTAATAGGGTTAAGAATGGATCGGTATCCTGGGATCAAGTAAAGCAAATCGCTGAAGACAAAATGGTCGATTTGAATGCTTTTACGGTAGAATCGGCAATGAGTATGGTTGCAGGTACTGCTAGGTCTATGGGATTAAAGATCGCAGGCAAAAGACCTTTTTAAGAATCTAAAAGCAATTTCAAATGGCAAGATTGACTAAAAAGCAAAAAGAAGCGCACGCTAAAATCGACAGGAACAAATTGTATACTGTTGATGAGGCTTCCGCTTTGGTAAAAGAGATAACCAATGTAAAATTTGATGCGTCCATTGATTTAGCGGTTCGTTTAGGGGTAGACCCAAGAAAAGCAAATCAAATGGTGCGTGGCGTTGTTACCCTTCCCCATGGAACAGGTAAGGACGTTAAGGTTTTGGCATTGGTAACCCCGGACAAAGAAGCAGAAGCTAAAGAAGCAGGCGCTGATTTTGTTGGGTTAGATGAGTATTTGGATAAAATTAAAGGCGGTTGGACAGATGTTGATGTTATCATCACCATGCCAAGCGTTATGGGCAAGTTAGGACCTTTAGGTAGGGTTTTAGGACCAAGAGGTCTAATGCCAAATCCAAAAACGGGAACAGTAACTATGGATGTTGCCAAAGCGGTATCCGAAGTTAAGGCTGGTAAAATAGATTTTAAAGTTGATAAAACAGGTATTGTTCATGCGGCAATAGGTAAGGTTTCTTTTTCTGCGGAAAAAATTGCAGGAAACGCAAAGGAACTTTTGGATACGTTGAACAAATTAAAACCTGCAGCTGCAAAGGGCGTGTATATGAAGAGTGTTTACCTTTCAAGTACAATGAGCCCTAGTATTCAACTTGATGCAAAATCAGTTTAACTACTGGTAGTCAAAAACTAGAACAATGACAAGAGAAGAAAAAGGAATCGTAATAGAAGATTTGACTGCACAGTTGGCCGACAATGCCAATATATATCTCGCAGATATTTCTGGCTTGGATGCAGTAGCTACTTCCAATTTAAGAAGGGCTTGCTTTAAGGCAAACATTAAACTAGCAGTTGTTAAAAATACATTGCTCGCAAAAGCAATGGAAGCTTCTGATAAGGAGTTTGGTGAACTTCCGGATGTGTTAAAGGGGAATACCTCTTTAATGCTTTCTGAAACAGGAAACGCACCGGCGAAACTTATCAAAAACTTCAGAAAAAAGTCAGACAAACCCCTATTAAAAGGGGCGTTTATAGCGGAAGCCATTTATATTGGCGATGATAACTTGGATGCTTTGGTAAACATCAAATCCAAAGAAGAGGTTATCGGAGACATTATCGGATTGCTACAATCACCGGCCAAGAATGTTATTTCTGGTCTTAAATCAGGTGGTGGCAAACTCGCAGGTATCCTTAAAACATTGTCTGAGAAATAATTTCGCACGCACTAAAACAATTATATTTTAAAAATTTTATTTAAACGATAGAAAAATGGCAGATTTAAAAGATTTTGCAGAACAGTTGGTCAACCTTACCGTAAAAGAGGTAAATGAATTGGCTGATATTTTAAAAGAAGAGTATGGTATCGAGCCTGCTGCTGCGGCCGTTGCGGTTGCTGCTGGTGGTGGAGCTGGTGGTGGCGAAGAAGCTGCTGAAGAGCAGTCAGAATTTGACGTTATCTTAACAGCTGCCGGAGGTTCTAAATTGGCAGTAGTTAAATTGGTAAAAGAATTGACAGGTCTTGGCCTTAAAGATGCTAAAGAGATTGTTGATAGCGCACCAAAAGCTGTTAAAGAAGCTGTTTCTAAAGATGAAGCAGAAGGTATCAAAAAATCTTTGGAAGAAGCAGGAGCGGAAGTTGAGCTTAAGTAATAGCTTCCAAATAGGATAATATGGTTAAGGTCTTTCCGTAAAAACGGTCAGACCTTAGCCTGTTTTTATAGCAACGTGTGACGGCACACGTAATCCCTAGAGAATTCACTATCAAAATTTGTCCATAGATGTTCACAAATCAGACTGAAAGAGTAAATTTTGCATCCGCTAAGAACATACCGGAATATCCGGATTTCTTGGACATTCAGATTAAGTCTTTTCAAGACTTTTTTCAACTTGAAACTAAATCTGACGAAAGAGGCAACGAAGGTTTGTATAATACCTTCATGGAAAACTTTCCAATTACAGATACCAGAAACCAGTTTGTACTGGAGTTTTTGGATTACTTTATCGATCCACCAAGATACTCCATACAAGAGTGTATCGAACGTGGACTTACCTATAGTGTGCCTTTAAAAGCACGCCTAAAATTATATTGTACAGACCCGGAGCACGAGGATTTTGAAACTATAGTCCAAGATGTTTATCTAGGTACAATGCCCTACATGACGCCAAGTGGAACTTTCGTTATCAATGGGGCGGAGCGTGTTGTAGTTTCCCAATTGCACCGATCTCCCGGAGTCTTTTTTGGACAATCTTTCCATGCCAACGGTACAAAATTGTACTCGGCAAGGGTAATTCCTTTTAAAGGTTCTTGGATAGAATTTGCTACGGATATCAATAGCGTGATGTACGCTTATATTGATAGAAAGAAAAAATTACCGGTAACCACCCTTTTCCGTGCTATAGGATTTGAGCGCGATAAGGATATTCTTGAGATTTTTGACCTTTCCGAAGAAGTCAAAGTGTCAAAAGCCGGTCTTAAAAAAGTATTGGGCAGAAAATTGGCTGCCAGGGTCTTGAACACATGGCATGAGGATTTTGTAGATGAAGATACGGGTGAAGTAGTTTCTATTGAAAGAAACGAAATTGTCCTTGACCGTGATACCATTCTTGAAAAGGAACACATTGATGAAATCATCGATGCAGATGTAAAAACTATCCTTTTACACAAAGAGAACAATACGCAGTCAGATTACGCGATTATCCACAATACCTTGCAAAAGGATCCAACAAACTCAGAAAAAGAGGCTGTTGAACATATCTACCGTCAATTGCGTAACGCGGAGCCGCCAGATGAGGAAACGGCTCGTGGTATTATAGACAAATTGTTCTTTTCTGATCAACGTTACAACTTAGGTGAAGTTGGACGTTACCGAATGAACAAAAAATTAGGTCTTGATATTGGAATGGACAAACAAGTTTTGACCAAGGAAGATATCATCACCATCATAAAATATTTAATTGAGTTGATCAACTCCAAAGCGGAGATCGATGATATTGATCACTTGTCCAACCGTCGTGTACGTACGGTAGGGGAGCAGTTGTCTTCTCAGTTTGGGGTAGGTTTGGCCCGTATGGCCAGAACCATTCGTGAGCGAATGAACGTTCGTGATAATGAGGTATTTACACCAATAGATTTGATTAACGCAAAGACCTTGTCTTCCGTAATCAATTCCTTCTTTGGTACCAACCAGTTATCGCAGTTTATGGACCAAACGAATCCATTGGCAGAGATAACGCACAAAAGAAGGTTATCCGCATTAGGACCAGGTGGTCTTTCTAGGGAAAGAGCTGGTTTTGAGGTTCGTGATGTCCATTACACGCATTACGGTCGTTTATGTCCTATTGAAACGCCGGAAGGACCCAACATTGGTTTGATATCCTCACTTTCGGTTTTTGCCAAAGTGAATCCAATGGGCTTCTTAGAAACCCCTTACCGCAAGGTGAAGGATGGAAAAGTAGATACCAAAAAGTTTACCTATCTAAGTGCTGAGGAAGAGGAGGGGATGAAAATTTCGCAAGCGAACATTCCTCTAAAAGAAGATGGCACCATAGATCAAGAAAAGGTAATTGCCCGTGAAGAAGGTGATTTCCCGGTGGTGGATCCATCCGAAGTGAATTATACGGATGTTGCGCCTAATCAAATTGCATCTATTTCCGCATCTTTAATTCCATTCTTGGAGCATGATGATGCAAACCGTGCGCTGATGGGCTCTAACATGATGCGCCAGGCCGTACCATTATTGCGTCCGCAGTCCCCTATTGTAGGAACAGGATTGGAGCGTCAAGTAGCAACGGATTCCAGGGTATTGATAAATGCAGAGGAAGATGGGGTTATCGATTATGTAGATGCTCAAAAAATAACGGTAAAGTATTCAAGGACTGCTGATGAAAAACTCATCAGTTTTGAAGACGACCATAAGTCGTATAACTTGATCAAGTTCCGTAAAACCAATCAGGGAACCAGTATCAACCTAAAGCCAATTGTTAAAAAAGGCGATAAGGTTAAAAAGGGACAGGTACTCTGTGAAGGTTATGCAACGGAAAAAGGGGAGTTGGCACTAGGTCGAAACCTGAAAGTGGCCTTTATGCCTTGGAAAGGGTATAATTTTGAGGATGCTATCGTAATTTCAGAAAAAGTGGTTCGTGAAGATATCTTTACTTCCATCCATATCGACGAATATTCCCTTGAAGTTAGGGATACCAAACTAGGTGCTGAGGAATTGACCAACGATATTCCAAACGTATCCGAAGAAGCTACCAAAGATTTGGATGAGCATGGTATGATCCGTATTGGTGCCGAGGTTAAGCCTGGAGATATTTTAATAGGTAAGATTACTCCAAAAGGGGAATCCGATCCTACTCCAGAAGAAAAACTGTTACGTGCCATTTTTGGGGACAAAGCAGGAGATGTAAAAGATGCTTCTTTGAAAGCCTCACCGTCTTTAAGAGGTGTTGTAATCGACAAAAAGCTATTCTCCCGCTCCATTAAGGACAAGCGTAAGCGTTCCGAGGACAAAGAGGCCATTTCTAAATTAGAATTGGACTATGAAGTTAAATTTCAGCAGTTAAAGGATGTCCTTATAGAGAAGCTTACTACGTTGGTGAGTGGAAAAACATCCCAAGGTGTGATGAACGATTTGGGAGAAGAGGTACTTCCTAAAGGGAAAAAGTATACTACTAAGATGCTTAATGCCGTAGATGATTTTGCGCATTTGGTAAGTGGTAGTTGGACTGCGGATGATAAGACCAATGCTCAAGTTGCGGACTTATTGCACAATTATAAAATCAAGTTGAACGACCTTCAAGGAAACCTAAGAAGGGATAAGTTTACGATTTCCGTGGGTGATGAATTGCCTGCCGGAATCATGAAATTGGCCAAGGTGTATATCGCTAAGAAGCGTAAGCTGAAAGTAGGGGATAAAATGGCAGGTCGTCACGGTAACAAAGGTATTGTGGCACGTATCGTTCGTCAAGAAGATATGCCTTTCTTAGAAGACGGAACCCCGGTGGATATTGTTTTGAACCCACTTGGTGTACCATCCCGTATGAACATTGGTCAGATTTATGAGACCGTTCTTGGTTGGGCCGGTGAAAAATTAGGTCGCAAGTTCGGCACCCCTATTTTTGATGGGGCTACTTTGGACCAAATCAATGAGTTTACTGATGAGGCCGGTGTACCAAGATTTGGACATACCCATTTATATGACGGGGGAACAGGAGAACGTTTTGATCAAGCGGCAACGGTAGGTATTATCTACATGTTGAAGTTAGGTCACATGGTAGATGATAAAATGCACGCACGTTCTATTGGACCATACTCGTTGATTACGCAGCAACCATTAGGTGGTAAAGCACAATTTGGTGGTCAGCGTTTTGGGGAGATGGAAGTTTGGGCATTGGAAGCCTATGGCGCATCGTCCACCTTACGTGAAATCTTGACCGTAAAATCCGATGACGTTATCGGTAGGGCCAAAACGTATGAATCCATCGTTAAGGGAGAAACTATGCCAGAACCTGGCTTGCCAGAATCTTTCAACGTATTGATGCACGAACTTAAAGGTTTGGGCTTGGATATTAGACTGGAAGAATAATACGATAGTTAAAAAACTGTCTAAAAGAGAACAATTATAACATTTTCATCTTTATAGCATTATGGCTAGAACAAAAGATAATAACGCACCAAAAAGGTTCAACAAAATTTCAATCGGACTTGCTTCGCCAGAATCAATTTTGGCAGAGTCTAGAGGGGAAGTTTTAAAACCGGAAACCATTAACTATAGAACGCACAAGCCAGAGCGTGACGGATTGTTCTGCGAGCGTATTTTTGGTCCTGTAAAGGATTATGAATGTGCCTGTGGTAAATACAAGCGTATCCGTTATCGTGGTATCGTTTGTGACCGTTGTGGTGTAGAGGTAACGGAAAAGAAAGTACGTCGTGACAGGGTAGGACACATCAATTTGGTGGTTCCCGTAGCGCACATCTGGTATTTCCGTTCACTACCCAACAAAATTGGATACTTGCTAGGGCTGCCATCCAAGAAATTGGATATGATCATTTACTACGAGCGTTATGTAGTAATTCAGGCAGGTGTGGCCAAAGGTCCAGAAGGTGAGGAAATCAATAAGATGGATTTCTTGACCGAAGAGGAATATTTGAATATTTTGGAATCCATCCCGGCGGAAAACCAATATTTGGAAGATAAAGACCCAAATAAATTTATCGCCAAGATGGGAGCGGAATGTCTTATCGATTTGTTAGGTAGGATAGATTTGGAGCAACTGTCTTACGAGCTAAGACATAAGGCCAATACAGAAACTTCAAAACAACGTAAAACGGAAGCCCTTAAAAGACTTCAGGTAGTAGAGGCGTTGCGCGAATCACAAGAAAATCGGGAAAACCGTCCAGAATGGATGATTATGAAGGTGGTGCCGGTAATTCCACCGGAATTACGCCCATTGGTGCCATTGGATGGTGGTCGTTTTGCGACATCGGATTTGAACGACCTATACCGTAGGGTAATTATCCGTAACAATCGTTTAAAGCGATTGATGGAAATTAAGGCCCCAGAGGTAATCCTAAGAAACGAAAAGAGGATGCTTCAGGAATCCGTTGATTCCCTTTTTGATAATACAAGAAAAGCATCCGCAGTAAAAACGGAATCCAACAGACCGTTAAAGTCGCTTTCGGATTCCTTGAAAGGAAAACAAGGACGTTTCCGTCAAAACTTATTGGGTAAGCGTGTAGATTATTCAGCTCGTTCCGTAATCGTCGTAGGGCCAGAAATGAACCTTTACGAATGTGGTCTTCCTAAAGATATGGCCGCAGAACTTTACAAGCCTTTTGTCATCAGAAAGTTGATAGAAAGAGGTATTGTAAAGACCGTAAAATCGGCAAAGAAAATTATAGACAAGAAGGAGCCTGTAGTTTGGGACATTCTTGAGAACGTATTAAAAGGACACCCGGTTTTATTGAACAGGGCCCCAACGCTTCACCGTTTGGGTATCCAAGCGTTCCAGCCAAAACTTATTGAAGGGAAAGCGATTCGTTTGCACCCATTGGCTTGTACGGCCTTTAACGCGGATTTTGACGGTGACCAAATGGCGGTGCATTTGCCTTTGGGCCCAGAAGCTATTCTAGAGGCACAACTGTTAATGTTGGCATCCCAGAATATCTTGAATCCTGCTAACGGTTCACCAATTACGGTACCCTCACAGGATATGGTTTTGGGTTTGTATTATATGACCAAACACCGTAAATCCACCAAAGAAGTTCCTATCCAAGGAGAAGGTTTAACCTTCTACTCTGCCGAGGAGGTGGAAATTGCCTTCAATGAGAAGAAAGTAGATTTGAATGCTGGCATAAAGGTCCGTGCAAAGGATTTCAATGAAGAAGGGGAATTGGTCAGTCAAATTATTGAGACTACCGTAGGAAGGGTATTGTTTAACAGTCATGTTCCAGAAGAAGCCGGATTTATCAATCAGGTATTGAATAAAAAAGCACTTCGTAACATTATTGGTGATATTCTTGCCGTAACGGATGTGCCTAGAACGGCTGCATTCTTGGATAAGATTAAGACCATGGGGTATCAATTCGCTTTTAAAGGTGGCTTGTCCTTCAGTTTAGGTGATATTATCATTCCTAAGGAAAAGATTGAAATGATCGATGAGGCCAATGGCCAAGTCGATGGTATCATGATGAACTACAATATGGGTCTGATCACCAATAACGAACGTTACAACCAGGTCATTGACGTCTGGACGTCTACGAACGCGATGTTGACGGAACTGGCCATGAAACGTATTCGAGAAGACCAACAAGGATTCAACTCCGTGTATATGATGTTGGATTCCGGTGCAAGGGGTTCCAAAGAACAGATTCGCCAGTTGACGGGTATGCGTGGTTTGATGGCGAAGCCGAAAAAATCAACTGCCGGTGGTGGTGAGATTATTGAAAACCCGATTCTTTCCAACTTTAAGGAAGGACTATCGATTCTTGAATACTTTATTTCTACACACGGTGCACGTAAAGGACTTGCTGATACGGCTTTGAAAACTGCTGATGCAGGGTACCTAACACGGCGTTTGGTAGATGTTTCCCAAGATGTTATTATCAATATCGAGGACTGTGAAACGCTTAGGGGTATTGAGGTCAAAGCATTAAAGAAGAACGAAGAGATTGTAGAGAGCCTTGGCGAACGTATTGTTGGCCGTGTATCCTTACATGATGTATACAATCCGGTAACCGAAGAGTTGTTGGTAGCAGCAGGAGCACATATCACGGAAGTGGAAGTCAAGAAAATTGAAGCTTCCCCAATTGACAAAGTGGAAGTTCGCTCTCCATTGACCTGTGAGGCACCTAAAGGAATTTGTGCCAAATGTTATGGCCGTAACCTAGCGACCAATAAAATGGTGCAACGTGGTGAGGCAGTTGGTGTTGTAGCTGCACAATCCATTGGAGAACCTGGAACCCAGTTGACGCTACGTACCTTCCACGTGGGTGGTATTGCAGGTAACATTTCTGAGGAAAGTAAATTGGAAGCCAAGTTCGAAGGGGTAGCGGAAATAGAAGATTTAAGAACCGTTGCTGGGGAAAACAGTGAGGGTAAAAAATCCACTATTGTAATATCCAGAACAACGGAAATTAAAGTTGTAGATCAGAATACCGGCATTACATTAAGTACCAACAACATCCCTTATGGTTCAGAACTGAACATTAAGAACGGTGCAAAAATCAAGAAAGGTGATGTTATCTGTTCTTGGGATCCATATAACGGGGTAATCGTATCGGAATTCACAGGTAAGATCGCTTACGAGAATATAGAACAAGGAATTACCTATCAAGTAGAAATTGATGAGCAAACCGGATTCCAGGAAAAAGTAATTTCTGAATCCCGTAACAAAAAATTGATTCCTACACTTTTGATTCAAGACGCTAAGGGAGAAACCTTACGTTCGTATAACTTACCGGTAGGTTCACATATTATGGTGGACGATGGTGAGAAAATCAAAGAAGGAAAAACCTTGGTTAAAATTCCACGTAAGTCTGCAAAAGCAGGGGATATTACGGGTGGTCTTCCACGGGTAACAGAATTGTTCGAAGCGCGTAACCCTTCCAATCCAGCAGTAGTTTCAGAGATTGACGGTGTGGTTTCCTTTGGTAAGATAAAGCGTGGTAATCGGGAGATTATCATTGAGTCTAAACTAGGTGAGATCAAGAAGTATTTGGTAAAACTATCCAATCAGATTCTGGTTCAAGAGAACGATTATGTAAGGGCTGGAATGCCACTTTCTGATGGTTCCATTACTCCAGAGGATATTTTGGCTATTAAAGGACCAAGCGCGGTGCAGCAATACTTGGTGAACGAAGTACAGGAAGTATACCGTTTACAAGGGGTAAAAATCAATGACAAACACTTTGAGGTCGTTGTTAGGCAGATGATGCGTAAAGTACGAATCCAAGATTCTGGGGATACTATTTTCTTAGAAAACCAATTGATACATAAAGACGACTTCATCCGTGAGAATGATGGCATCTTTGGTAAAAAAGTGGTTGAGGAATCTGGTGATTCAGAGAACTTGAAAGCTGGTCAAATCATAACGGCAAGAGAGCTTAGGGACGAAAATTCGTTGTTAAAGCGTGCCGATAAGAATATTGTAACGGCAAGGGATGCGGTGGCAGCTACGGCAACACCAATCCTTCAAGGGATCACAAGGGCTTCATTACAGACCAAGTCATTCATTTCCGCTGCATCATTCCAAGAAACAACCAAAGTATTGAACGAAGCTGCGGTAAGCGGTAAAGTGGATACCTTGGAAGGTTTAAAGGAGAATGTAATTGTTGGTCATAAGATTCCAGCAGGAACAGGGATGAGGGATTACGATAGTATCATTGTAGGTTCTAAGGAAGAATACGATGAGATTATGGCCCGTAAAGAGGAGTTTAAGTTTTAAGATAAACATCCATTGAATATTGAAAGGGCCAAGGCAAGCGGAATAATTACCGGCAAGCTTTTGGCCCTTTCCTTTTAAACTATACTATGGCAGAACAAGAAAAAAAACAGAAGCAAATCAATATTGAGTTGGATGAAAAAACAGCTGAGGGAACCTATTCCAACTTGGCAATAATAAATCACTCGGTATCCGAATTTGTGGTCGATTTCATTAGTATGATGCCAGGAGCCCCAAAGGCCAAGGTAAAAAGCAGGATAGTATTGACACCGCAGCACGCAAAGAAGTTTTTAAAAGCGTTAAGTGATAATGTGCACCGGTTTGAGAAGGCCCATGGTACCATTAAGGACTATGAGCAACCTCCGATACCCCTAAATTTTGGACCTACCGGAGAAGCATAAAAAAAAGCCCCGACCATTTTTGGTCGGGGCTTTTTTATGGTCCTTAACCATACTTAGTTTAACCAGCCTTTTTGAATTCCTTTGTTGGCAAATAAAATTAATAATACCCCAACGATTACAACAACAATTGGCATGGTATACGAGTTGGGAAATACCTCGGGTGCTTTTTGGATAAAAAGCCAATTTACAAACTGGGCGATCATGG
>CALEYA010000155.1 GCA_937926215.1 uncultured Croceitalea sp.
AGGAATTGCATAAAAATAAGCAAAATGGCAATAGGGTATGCTTTTATTTTATTATTATCAATGAAATGCTTGATTCCCTAAGAATTATGAAATAAATCAGCAGTCAAGGAATTTAAAAAAATGAAGTGTTTTAGTGAAAAACGAAGGATTGTAAAGACCACGACTGCAACTACAAATCCCTTTGCTGCGCAAAAGGTGGGATTTTTTTTCTTGCTTCCTTCCGAAAACACACTTTCGTTCGGCGCAAAACAAAAAATCCCGATGTCATACATCGGGATTCGTGATTGATGTGGGCGCTGAGGGATTCGAACCCCCGACCCCCTCGGTGTAAACGAGGTGCTCTGAACCAACTGAGCTAAGCGCCCTAATTTGATTTCGCAAATAAGGAGTGCAAATATAGCACCATTTTTTTGTTACCTAAAAGAAAAAACTATAAAAAATTCAGACCACCTCGGCCACCACAAAAGTGCTTCCTCCCACAAATACGACATCGCTCTTTTTAGCGTTCGCTTTTGCCGCTTCTAATCCCTTGGCAACCGATGCATAACCAACACCTTTTAATTTGTGGAGCCTGCCAACAAGCAGTAGTTCATCCAAATCCATTCCCCTAGGAACATTGGGTTTTACAAAGTAGTATGTGGCCTTTTTTGGAAAAAGGGAAAGTAATTTATCCACATTCTTATCGTTTGCAAATCCCAATACCACATGCAGGTTTTTCGCTTTTATCGTTTGCAATTGTTCAAGGACCAATAGCAAGCCTTCTTTATTGTGGGCAGTATCACAGATTACCATTGGTTTTTCCGATAATAGCTGCCACCTACCCAATAGGCCTGTGTTTTTTACAACCTTTTTAAGACCATTTTTAATGTGCTTTTCGGAAACTTCAAAATGCGTGAGCTGTCTAATGCAACTGACCACTCCTTTTACATTCCGTTCTTGGTACACGCCTAAAAGGTCGGTTTCATAGGTTGGTATATCTTGCCCATCTGAAAACACCAGTTCCGATTTCAATTGGTTGGCAATAAGTTGAAATAATAAGGTGGTTTCTTTTTGGCGTTCGCTAATCACCACGGGCACACCCCGTTTGATGATACCTGCTTTTTCCAAAGCGATCTTCTCTATGGTATTGCCCAATAATTGTTGGTGGTCCATTCCAATATTGGTAATCAATGCTACTTCTGGCGTAACGATATTGGTAGAATCCAAGCGTCCACCCAGACCAACTTCAATTATGGCAATATCCACATTTTCCTTTGCAAAATAGTGGAAGGCCATACCCACTGTCATTTCAAAAAACGATAAGTTGTGGTTTTCAAAGTACCCATAATGTTCGGCGATAAAATCCGTAACAAAGGCTTTTTTGACTTTTTTCCCGTTTATTTTAATGCGTTCCCTAAAATCTTTTAAATGGGGAGAAGTATAAAGGCCTACCTTATAACCGGCTTCCATTAATATAGAAGCTAGCATGTGGCTGCTGGAACCTTTACCGTTGGTTCCTGCTACATGTATGCTTTTGAATTTTCTATGGGGATTGCCTAGTTGGTTTACGAAGGCCTGGATGGTTTCCAATTTGCCGGAAAATGCGGAAACGCCTTTTTGTTGGTACATGGGAAGTTGTGCAAACATCCATTGCACCGTTTCTTTATAGTTCACTACTGCCCCAATTTAAAGTTGACGACCACAAAACCTATTTGCTGGGAAGGTGCCTTTGAGTCTAGGTTCCACTTGTGCAACAGCGCTGTTTTTTTGGCTGGCTCCAATAAGCACGGAGCATTATTTGTAGTTCCTTTAACGCCGGGAATCGCTTTTATGACACGGCCGTTCCTATCTACCGTAATTTTCACTACCACACGGCCATCTTCATTACAATCTTGGGTCACTTTACCTTTACTAACAAGGGCGCGTCCATTTAATCCATACCCCCCGGTACCGGAACCACTCCCGGGTGCCCCGTAGTAACTCGTAGCATAGGGATTGCCATTGGGTTGTCCTTTATCGCCCGGTTTGGTATCGTCCCCTTCGCTTCCGGAATCGGTTCCGTCGGACTTACCAATACCACCCATGAGAGCGTCCAATTTCTTTTTCTTCGCTTCTTCTTCCTTTCTTTTTTGGGCTTCTGCTTCCTGCTTTAACCGCTCCTTACGTTCCGCTTCTGCCTTGGCTTTTTTTTCCGCGGCATCCGCTTTTCGCTTAGCTTCCTTTTGCTGTTTTATCCTAATGGACTCCTCGCTTTCCTGTGTTAACACCTTTTCCGTAGGGGCTTCCTTTTCAGCTTCAGTTTCTGCCTTTTGCTCTTCCACTACTTCCTCTTCCAGCTGTTGTTCCGGTGGGTTGGTAGGCTCTGGAATATCCAAAGGCTCCGATTTTATTTTTTCCTTGGGTTGTTGCTTACCACTACCAAAATCCGTGGTGCCAAAATTTACCGCTATGCCGCTTTCCTCCGGAGGATCTAGATAGGTCAGCCCTATATAAAAAAGCAATAGTAGTAGTACACTTAACAGTACTGTGGTAAGTGTGAAGGATTTTTTCTTGTGTCTCGTGTCTAAAAACAAAATTAGTTGGGCCGTACGGCCAGTATTACCTTAAAGTTATTCCTATTGGCAATATCCATAACGTTTACCGCTTCCTTAATAGCAACAGATTCTTCTGCCCTAAGGATAATGGTAGGCTTTTCTTGACCTTGCAACGCTTTTTTTAGTTCAATTTCAATGTATTCCCCATTGATTTGTTCATTGTTCACATAGTACTTTAAATTCTTGTCTATGGTCACGGAAACGTTTTGTGTGTTGGTGGACTTTCCTTTTGCCTTGGGCAAGAGCAAATCCAGTGCATTGGGTGCGTTGGAGGTCAACATAAAAAAGACCAATAGCAAAAAGACAATATCCGTCATGGAAGACATGCTGAATTCCGGACTTACCTTATTCCTTCCCTTTAGTTTCATAAGTGCTTAAATTGGCTCGTTCAACAGGTCTAAAAACTCTACGGCATTGGCCTCCATCTTATGGACTACCTTATCCGTTCTGTTTACCAAGTGGTTGTAACCTATATAGGCAATGATACCCACTATCAAGCCCGCCACGGTGGTTGTCATGGCCGTATAAATGCCGGATGCCAAAGACCCCATCTCTGCTTGTCCACCACTACTGGCCATTTCATGGAAAGCCAAGATCATACCTATTACGGTTCCCAAGAAACCGATCATGGGGGCAGCCCCAGCTACGGTAGCCAAGATACTCACGTTTTTCTCCAGCTTGTATACCTCTAGCGTACCCGCATTCTCAATAGCCGTATTGATATCGTCCAAAGGTTTTCCTATACGGGATACCCCTTTTTCGGTCAATCGCGCTACTGGTGAATCCGTTTGTGCGCAAAGGAGTTTGGCCGCCTCCAACTTTCCGTTCATGACATGGTCACGAATCTGGTTCATAAAGTTCTTATCTATTTTGGATGCCGCTTTAATTGCAAAAATCCGTTCAAAATAAATGTAGAGCGCAACAAAGAGTAATACAAAAAGTACCGAAATGATTACGATACTTCCGGTACCACCGTTTACGATCAAATCGATGACCGAAAGTGTCTTTTCTTCTGAAATACCGGCTGCTGCATCAACGCCTTCTTCCAAATCTTGAAATAGTGTCATAAAGTATCCCCAATTTTAAGTTGCAATAATAACGCAGTTTTGGGAATAAAATTATCCTGCAAAAAGAAAATCACGCATAGCAATGAATACAATGGCGCCAGCGACGAAACCTACGAAAGCAAGCCATGCGATTTTTTTAAGATACCAGAAGAAGTCAATCTTCTCCATACCCATGGCAACCACACCAGCCGCGGAGCCAATAATCAACATACTTCCGCCTGTTCCGGCGGAGTATGCAATAAAATGCCATAACGGATTGTCACCCGGTTCAGAGAACATCCCCATACTCGCGGCAACCAAAGGCACGTTATCAATTACAGCAGACCCTATACCCAAAAGCATAACCACAATATCCGTCTGCGGTATGGCTTGGTTCAGACTTTCCGCATAATTGAAAAGAATCCCTAGGGACTCCAATGCCGCAACGGCCAATAAAATCCCTAAAAAGAATAAAATACTGGGCAATTCTATTTTGGTCAAAGCAGAATGTACGGGACTATGGTGTGAAGCCTCATGGTGGTCCTCATCAATTGCGGAACTTATCGCAAACTTGGAGTTACTATAGATTTCCGCAAAGGTTGCAACTATGGCCAAAGACAACATCATACCCACATACGGAGGCAAATGCGTAATAGTTTTAAAGAAAGGCACAAAAACAATAGCCCCTAACCCTAAATATAGCATAATGGGACCGTACTTGGATTTTGGCGCCTCTGCAGCTTCGTCCATGGCTACTTCACCCCTAAATGCCTTAAACCTACTGGCTATGATCGTTGGAACCAGCATACATACAATAGATGGCACCAGCACGCGCAACACCAAGGAACCTGCTTCTACTTTATTGGCAATCCAAAGCATTGTAGTGGTAACGTCGCCAATGGGGGACCAAGCGCCGCCGGCATTGGCATTGATGATAATGAGACCCGCGAACCATAATCTGGTTTCACGTTCCTTTATGACCTTCTGTAAAATAGTAATCAATACAATAGTAGCAGTAAGGTTATCGATGATAGCAGAAAGGATAAAGGCCAAAATGGAAAAAATCCAAAGGAGCCGCGTTTTACTCTTTGTTCTAATGTATCCTTTGATGGTGGCGAAACCGTCAAAATAATCTATGATTTCCACAATGGTCATCGCCCCTAGCAGGAATACCAGTATTTCCGCTGTCTTCCCTAAATGGTGCAGCAATATCTCTTCAATATGTGTAGGCTCCAACTGTTTTAATTCGGCATTTACCTCAAAAACATCCATATGGGTCAATGCGATAATCGCCCATAAAATAGCCATCATGGCCAATGCCGGAATCAGCTTATCGATTTTAAGGTTATGCTCTAGGGTGATGGCCAAATACCCGGCCAAAAAGACAATAATTATTATAGTTTCCATTATATAAGTTGGTTTAGTGTATTTAAAGATTAGATGCCGAATGTAGGTAATCGCAATCAGTACTTTCAAATGAAGCTAAATATAAGGATAGAAAAAAAGAACTCCCAACCTGTCCTTGTTTTTTTAACATTTTAAGCTATTCTTTGATTTTTACAGTTTTTTTTAAACATTATATAGCTAACCCGTATCTTTGCCATAGTTTTTTATTTATTTCTCAATAATTATGGACTTTACCCTATCAGAAGAACAATTAATGATTCAGCAAGCCGCCAGGGACTTTGCACAAAATCAATTATTACCCGGAATTGTGGAGCGGGACGACGCCCAAGAATATCCTACCGAACAGGTAAAGGAAATGGCAGCGTTGGGCTTTTTAGGGATGATGGTGGACACCAAATACGGAGGTAGTGGCTTGGACACCGTTTCTTACGTCTTGGTTATGGAGGAACTTTCCAAAATTGACGCTTCTTCCTCGGTAATTGTATCGGTCAACAATTCCTTGGTTTGTTGGGGACTGGAAACTTATGGATCCGAAGCCCAGAAAGAAAAATACTTGGGTAGACTGGCTACTGGCGAGATTATTGGGGCTTTCTGTCTTTCGGAACCGGAAGCCGGTAGCGATGCTACCTCACAGAAAACTACGGCCATAGACAAGGGGGACCATTACCTGTTGAACGGGACCAAAAACTGGATTACCAATGGAAATTCTGCCTCCGTCTATTTGGTAATTGCGCAGACCGATATTGAAAAAGGGCATAAGGGCATCAATGCCTTGATCGTTGAAAAAGGAATGGAAGGTTTTGCCGTTGGCCCAAAGGAAAATAAAATGGGAATTCGCAGTAGCGATACACATTCCTTAATGTTCAATGATGTAAAAGTCCCCAAGGAAAATAGAATTGGTGAAGATGGCTTTGGGTTTAAGTTTGCCATGAAAACCCTTTCCGGTGGACGCATTGGGATTGCCGCCCAAGCCTTGGGCATTGCGGCAGGTGCTTATGAACTGGCTTTAAAATATTCTAAGGAGCGTAAAGCTTTTGGTACGGAAATCTGCAACCATCAAGCTATTGCTTTTAAGCTTGCGGACATGCATACCAAGATACAGGCAGCACGACATTTGGTTTACAAAGCTGCTTGGGACAAAGACAATGGCAACGATTATGACCTCTCTGGGGCTATGGCCAAACTATACGCTGCGGAAACCGCTATGGAAGTTGCTACGGAAGCCGTACAAATACATGGTGGCAATGGTTTTGTAAAAGACTACCATGTGGAACGCATGATGCGTGACGCCAAGATTACCCAAATTTATGAGGGCACTTCAGAAATCCAAAAAATCGTGATTTCCAGAAGTATTCTTAGGGATTAGTCTTTACTGTCCTAACAAATTCTTCCCCTACCCTATCAAAAATAGGGGTGCGGGATTGTTTTTATGTTTTCTTCGGAGTTCTACCCCTTAATCAACTAGGCAGTCTAACTCATTAGGCACTCAAACTTAGTTACGGGGTTTTTCCTAAAAGGGGGAAGGTTTCCCAATACCACCCAATTGTCATATTCATAATTTGAATACCCCTTATTTTGGGATAACCAGTTTTTTTATACCATTATCACCATCGTTGCTTTTTTTGTTGTGTTTGTTCAAAAACAGCCATCCTAATTCATTGTAATTGATATTTTTGAAGAAATGCAATACCAATGAAGCCAGAAAAACAGGGGTTGTACCTACCGGACTTTGAACATGACAATTGTGGTGCGGGATTTATTTGTAGCCTAGAAGGAAAGAAGTCCAATGATATCATCCACAAGGCCTTGGAGATACTCGACAAGTTAGAACATCGTGGAGCCGTAAGTGCCGATGGAAAAACGGGTGATGGAGCTGGGATACTTATTGATATTCCACATGAATTCTTCCAAAGCAGTTGTGATTTTGAGCTTCCGGAAGCCGGCAAGTATGCCGTAGGAAACGTTTTTCTGCCCCAAAAGGAAAACCAGAGGGTCTTTTGCATGACTACTTTTGAGGAAAATATCAAAAAGCAAGGCCTTCATCTGTTGGGATGGCGTGATGTTCCCGTGAACAAATCCGTTCCCGGAAGAATAGCGGCAGAAACGGAGCCTTACGTAAAACAGGTATTTATCGCCCCTGGGAAAGAAAAAGACTTTTTTCACTTCAATCTAAAAATGTTCATTGCCAGAAAGGTGACCGAGCATACCATCAACAGATCAAAACTATCACAAAGCCAGTTTTTCTACATTCCAAGTTTATCGCAAAAGATCATCATCTTTAAAGGACTACTGGTCCCAATCGATATAAGCCGATATTATGAGGATCTCTTGGATCCCCGCGTGGTCACCAGACTTGCTTTGGTGCACCAACGCTTTTCCACCAACACCTTCCCAACCTGGGATTTGGCACAACCGTTCCGCTATATGTGCCACAATGGTGAAATAAATACCCTTAGGGGTAATGTGGCCCGCATGCTGTCACGCGAAGAATTGTTGAAAAGCGATTGGTTCGGTGACGAAATAAAAAATATTATCCCCACGGTACTTCCCGGAAAATCGGATTCCGCAAGTATGGACATGGTCGTAGAATTGCTTTTAATGACCGGGCGTTCCCTGCCAGAGGTTATGATGATGTTGGTACCGGAAGCTTGGGAAAAGAATACGGAAATGTCCGCGACCAAAAGGGCATTTTATGAGTACAATTCTTGTTTAATGGAGCCTTGGGACGGTCCCGCGTCCATTCCCTTTACGGATGGAAACTATATTGGGGCGGTATTGGACAGAAACGGTCTTAGACCTTCCCGATATTCCGTAACAAAAAAGGGATATGTGATCATGTCCTCAGAAACTGGGGTGGTAGACCTAAAACCAGAGGATATCGAATACCATGGCCGATTGGAACCGGGAAAAATGTTTTTGGTCAATATGGAGGAGGGGCGTATCATCAATGATGAGGAAATCAAGGAATCCATCGCCAAGAAACATCCCTATCAAAAATGGCTAAAGGACAACTTGGTACACCTTAAGGACATCCCTTATAACGATTGCCCCGTATTTTTTGGTGAATTTCCATTGGAGACCAGACGTGCGGCTTTTGGGTATACCCAAGAAGATATCAATACCATTATTATGCCCATGGCACAGCATGGAAAAGAGCCTATTGGGTCTATGGGGTCCGATACCCCAATCGCAGTGCTATCAGAAAGACCACAGCTTATCTATAACTATTTCAAACAATTGTTCGCCCAAGTGACCAACCCCCCTTTGGATGGTATACGGGAAGAACTCATTACCGATATTAGTTTGACCCTAGGCAGTGATCATAACTTGTTTGATATTAATGAGCTCCACTGTAGGAAACTAAAAATCCAAAATCCGGTGATTTCCAAAGAAGATTTGGATAAAATTAAAAATTACGATGCCAGCCCAGACTACAAGGTAACCTCCATTTCTACACTCTATGAGGTTGCCAAAGGCCATAATGGCTTGGAAGAAGCCTTGAGTTCTATTTTACAACAAGCTTCGGATGCCGTGGACAAAGGCTCCAACATCATTATCCTTTCGGACAGGATGGTAAGTTTGGAAATGGCAGCCATTCCCGCGCTTTTAACTTGTTCTTTTGTAAACAGTGGGTTGCGAAAATTAGGTAAGCGTTCCAGGTTAAGCATTATCGTGGAATCCGCAGAGCCTAGGGAAGTCCACCATTTCGCCCTTCTTTTCGGGTTTGGTGCAAGTGCGATAAACCCCTATTTGGTCAACGAAATTATCGGGGAGCAAATTGACGAAAACAATATTACGGAATACACTTTTGATGAGGCCATTGCCAATTACAACAAAGCCGTCGGTAAAGGTATATTAAAGGTGATGAACAAAATCGGCATCTCTACTTTGAACTCTTACCGAGGTTCACAGCTTTTTGAATGTATTGGTATCAACACCAAAGTAGTTGAAAAATACTTTCCCAATACACCCACCAGAATTCAGGGAATTGGTCTTTATGAAATAGAGAAAGAGATTACCAAAAGACACTCAAAAGCATTCAATAGGGATAAAGTAGATGCCAATTTGGATTTGGAAATAGGCGGCGAATACCGTTGGAGACGCGATGGCGAAAAACACATGTTCAATCCGTTGAGCATTGCCAAACTCCAAAAAGCAGTCAGAAGCAATGAACCGTCTACTTATAAGGAATACGCAGAACTGGTCAATGAGCAGTCCAAGAATTTGATGACCATCCGTGGCTTGTTCGAGTTCTCCAACTATGACCCCATTCCTTTAGAGGAAGTGGAACCTTGGACGGAAATCGTCAAACGCTTTAAGACCGGGGCCATGTCCTACGGCAGTATTAGCAAGGAAGCCCATGAAAACTTGGCCATTGCCATGAACCGAATAGGCGGTAAGAGCAACTCTGGCGAGGGTGGTGAGGACGCAGAACGTTTTTACAAGAACCAATCCGGGGATTGGCGAAACAGTGCCATAAAACAAGTAGCATCCGGTCGTTTTGGGGTAACCTCCAATTATTTGACCAGTGCCAAAGAAATACAGATTAAAATGGCCCAAGGTGCCAAACCGGGTGAAGGCGGGCAATTGCCGGGACCAAAAGTAAATCCTTCCATTGCAAAGACCAGGAATTCCACACCCTATGTAGGTTTGATATCCCCACCGCCCCATCACGATATTTACTCCATTGAAGATTTATCGCAGTTGATTTTTGATTTAAAGTCGGCAAACCGGGAGGCTAGGGTCAATGTAAAACTGGTATCCGAAGTAGGTGTTGGTACCGTTGCTGCGGGTGTGGCCAAAGCAAAAGCGGATGTCGTTTTAATTTCAGGTTTTGATGGTGGAACGGGGGCTTCCCCGCTCACTTCTTTAAAACATGCGGGACTTCCATGGGAATTGGGAATCGCCGAAGCGCAACAGACTTTAGTTCTTAACGATTTAAGGAACCGTATCGTCTTGGAATGTGACGGTCAATTAAAAACTGGTCGCGATGTAGCCATTGCCTGTTTGTTGGGTGCAGAGGAGTTCGGTTTTGCGACCGCACCTTTAGTGGCCTCTGGTTGTATTATGATGCGCGTATGCCATTTAAATACCTGCCCTGTAGGTATCGCAACACAAAACCCGGATTTACGCAAAAAGTTTAAGGGCAAGCCAGAACACGTGGTCAACTATATGTACTTTGTTGCCCAAGAGTTGCGGGAAATCATGGCAAAGCTTGGTTTTAGAACGGTTGATGAAATGGTGGGACAAGTACAAAAACTCGACCGCAACAAAGCCATTGACCATTACAAATCTGCCGGAATCGATTTAACCCCAATCTTATATCAGGTTGATGTTCCAGAGGGAACCAAATTATACAATACCGAAGAGCAAGTCCATAATATTGAGAAATCCATAGAGTTTGATATTATCGCCAAAGCGCATCCAGCCTTGTTCAGAAAAGAAAAAACAAGTTTGGACTTTCCTATCTATAACACGGATAGGGCGGTGGGTGCCATCATCAGCAATGAAATATCCAAAATATATGGTGCCGATGGCCTTCCGGAAAATACCTTAAAACTGAATTTCTCCGGAGCTGCGGGGCAAAGTTTCGGAGCCTTTGCCACCAAAGGCCTTACCATGATCGTCAACGGAAATACAAACGACTATTTAGGCAAGGGACTGAGCGGGGCAAAGTTGGTCATCAAAGTACCGGACAAGGCTACCCTTAAACCAGAGGAAAACGTCATTACCGGAAACGTAACCTTGTATGGCGCAACCGCTGGCGAAGCCTACATCAATGGTAAAGCGGGAGAACGTTTTTGTGTACGGAACTCCGGCGCAAAAGCAGTAGTAGAAGGTATTGGCGACCATGGTTGTGAATACATGACCGGGGGTATTGCCGTTATTTTAGGTGAAGTGGGTAGAAACTTTGGCGCAGGAATGAGTGGTGGAATCGCCTATGTTTATGATGAAAACGACACCTTTAAAAAGCGATGTAATTCAGAATCCCTAAACCTTTTGCCTGTGGAGGAAGACAATGATATCAAGGAATTGCGAACGCTGGTAGAAAACCATTACAATGCTACCATTAGCCCACTGGCGCAACGCATACTGGAAAATTGGGAGGCCAGCCTTTCCAAGTTTATCAAGGTATTTCCAGAAGAATACAGACAGGCTTTGGAACGATTGGAGAAAGAAAAATTACAGCTACAGTAGGACGATAAAAGAATAGTAAGCCAAACCTCCCAAAGGATAACCATTGCCCTGGGAAAGCATAAATTTTAAATTATGGGAAAGACAACAGGATTTATGGAGTTTGAGCGTAAAGACGAGTCTTACGCTCCCGTTGAGGAACGCATAAAAAATTATAACGAGTTTACCAAACCGCTCAAAGAGGATGAACTTAAAGACCAAGGCGCGCGATGCATGGATTGTGGTATTCCCTTCTGCCATAGCGGTTGTCCCTTAGGGAATCTTATCCCGGATTTTAACGATGCCGTATACCAAGGGAAATGGGAAAAAGCCACAAAGATACTCCACTCCACTAATAACTTTCCAGAGTTTACGGGCAGGCTATGTCCCGCCCCCTGCGAAGAAGCCTGTGTATTGGGAATCAATGAAGATCCCGTTTCTATTGAAAACATTGAAAAGAATATCGTTGAGACCGCATTTAAAAACAACTGGATAAAAGCGGCCTTACCGCTTAAACGAACGGATAAAAAGGTCGCTGTAATCGGTTCCGGACCGGCAGGACTGGCCGCTGCACAGCAGCTCAATCGAGCAGGCCACTCGGTTACCGTATTTGAGCGGGATGAAAAGCCCGGTGGATTGCTTCGTTTTGGAATTCCCGATTTTAAAATGGAAAAAAACGTTATTGATAGAAGGCTTGAAATTCTGGAGGAAGAAGGTATTGTTTTTAAGACAGGGATCCACGTTGGTGTAGATGTTAAGGCAGCAAACTTACAAGAGGATTTTGATGCCGTGGTACTTTGCGGTGGTGCTACGGTACGCAGGGAACTACCCATTCCCGGGGCCGATTTAAAGGGAGTAGTACAGGCAATGGATTTTCTGCCCCAAAACAACCGCAGGGTGGCCGGTGTAAAGGACCTGGGAAAAGAAATTTTAGCTACGGATAAGGACGTTATCGTTATTGGCGGGGGTGATACAGGTTCTGACTGTATTGGAACTTCCATAAGGCATGGGGCTAACTCCGTTTCCAATTTTGAAATTATGCCCATGGCTACCGCAGAAAGACCGGCAAACCAACCTTGGCCTTTCTGGCCCATGCGCCTAAGGACCAGTTCTTCACATAAAGAAGGTGCGGAACGCTTCTTTAGTATTTCTACCAAAAAATTTGTTGGTGATGCCAAAGGCAATCTTAAAGGGCTGGTTACCACGGAGGTCGAATGGGAAACGGTTCCTGGAAAACGTCCTAACCTAAAAGAAGTCCCCGGAACGGAAAAGGAATGGAAATGTGACCTAGCACTTTTGGCACTAGGGTTTACAGGTTCCGAGACTACTTTAGCCGAACAATTTGGTTTGGAGATGGATGAACGTTCCAACCTTAAAGCCTCTGAAAAGGATTACAAGACCAATGTGCCGGGCGTATTTGTTGCCGGGGACCAAAGACGCGGACAATCACTTATCGTATGGGCCATCTCCGAGGGCAGACAGGCGGCACACCATGTGGATAGTTATTTAATGGGATGTTCCAACCTTCCCCTAAAGGGTGATGGGGATTTGCCACGAGCGTAGTGTCCAAAAGAATTGTTCAAAGAGCATGTTTAGTTAACTTTTATGCGAATGTATGCACAACTACCGCCACCATTTAAAAGGCTTGTATGTATTGTCTTTCTCGTTGCTATGCCTGATGTTCCTTTTGGGATGTAGCGATTCTGATAACGAAGGCACAGACACCGAACCAACGAATGGTGTAAAAGAAAATACGATTTGCTTTGGCGATATGGAAATTCCGTTAACCAGGGCGATAGTAAACATAATTGGGCCCTTCCCAGGGGACGCACCCCGTTTCTACAATTACGATATTGAACTCTTTGGGAGTTTGAACAATGTAGATTACGTTTTTGTAATGGAAGTATATCCTCCAGAAAGCACAGGAAGTGATACTGAAATTTCCTTAGGCAGTTATAGGACGCATTCCAATGCCGTCACTGAGGGTGGAATTGAAGCTAGAATTGCAAATGGTAGTACCAATGAGGTCTTTTTTATCACTGAAGGCCAAATTACTATTGAAAGACCGGAGTCTACACGATTCATCATGCGTTCCTTGCCTTTAAACTTTGGATCTGGAACCACTGGAAACCTGGAATTTGATGGAACGGTTGAAGTAAACGACTTTACGAATTAATGCCTTTTTATGGCTTAGAGTAATTGTTTTGAGACCCGTATTACTTATCCAATCAATTTGGTTTTAAACATACTACATCCAAATGGTTAAGCCCCTTTGACATAAAAGGGGCCCTCATCATCATTGGGTTAGTATGGCAGTAAAAAATCGTTATAGGAAATATGGAAGGTTATTCTAAAATTAAACTGCTGAATTCCCTTATTTTATCCGGATAGTTAATTTTCAAAAAATACCTTCCCCGTTTTAATCCCGTCACATCTACTTCTTTGCTTACATCGTGATTCTTTAGTCGAAGTCTTAAATACCCTTGCTCATCAAAAACCTGAATAGAAGCATTGGAATGCGACGAATTTGTTAATTGGAACGTGTTTATAGCAGGATTGGGGAAAATGGCAACAGTAGCGTCTGACTTGCCTACCTGTCTTTCTAGATTTTCTAGATTCTTAAGCTGCCTGATATTAAATTCATAAGCCCCAATATCAAAAGAAGCTCCTCTGGGCCTTGCCCTATTTTTAAAATCAAAAGTGATTCCGGTAGACGAAATGTCCGTTCCTGCATCGACTACGGAAGATTGGGCGTTACTAGGTGCCAATTTGTTCTTTTTCCAATCTTTTAAGCCTAAGGTATCGGCATCCCTTGTGAAAATATTGGTCAACATATAGGGTTCCATAGCTATTTTAGTCTGATGCGCATTAAAATCCAGATAGTTTTCCGGCAAGCTTTTCCAAGTGTTGCTTTCTTCAAAGCGATTTCCAGGATCAATAATCAAATTGTTTACGAAAAAAGTAGGCACCCCCTCTTGGGTACTTCCCAACTTGGATTGATTATTACTTTCGGTTATCGCCGTATTGTAATGGATACCGGATAGCTCTGGTTGAACAATGGTATTATTTGCAATCAAATATCCTAAATCAGGATTGTCAAATTCATTCCTGTTGTGGATGAAAATACCATGTAAATTCGGTCGTATTAAAATATTGTTGAAAATCTTACTACCACTTTCCCCGTTAATGAATTGTATGCCTTGCCCTTCACCGTTCCGTGGGTTTACAACCCGATTGTTATAAATACTGTAGGATCCCGCACCTATACATAGTCCAAAATTTTGCGCATAAAGTTTCTGGGTACCATAGCTTTTAATAACATTATCGCGGACAACCCCGTTCTTACGGACAAGGTTCAGCTGAATGCCATCATAACCGCTGTTTTTTACAATATTATTGGATATTTCTACATTCTCCAGCCAATGGCCATAAATAGTAGTATCGCCACATTCGAAGTTGGAATTGGTTTTATACCCTCCTGTATACCCAATGTAAATACCTTCCCCTCCGACATCATGCACAAGATTATGGTGTATTTTAAGGTTTTTCATAATAAACCCGCTTGAACGCCAAGTCTCCGGGCGGTTGCAATCTGGGTCCGACTTCGCCATTATTCCTGCGAAACCGGCCTTGTTGACCTCAATATGATCTACTTCAAAATCGGTACTTAGATTGGTTAAATAAATTCCCATGGAACCCGGGTTCTCCGTGGAGACCTTAATACCATACTTGCTTTCTTCATCTCCGGTCCCGGTTAAGTGCACAAAGGCACTACCTTCAAATGTAATTCCAGAATAAACTTCTTCACTTATAATCACTGGGCCTCCACAATTCTTAATGGTAACGCTAGCTTCAGCGGTCCCCTTAATATCGTAAAACCGGATTCCGGCATAAACTCCGCTGGGAATACAAACAGTATCCCCTGCTTGGATATCAAAATCGGAGGCATAGATAAGATTGATCCTTTCCGTATCAAGGTTATTTAAAACAAGATCACAATTGCAATTTTGCGAATACAAGGTGGTCATAGCCAGGAAAAGAAGAGCTGGTAGGATGTGTTTCATTAGAAGATGGTTTTAAAAGATTTGGAAGCACTAAATTAGTACGTTCATCCTATTTTATTGACCGATCATCGATGAGTAGCCTTAAAGTATAGACCAATAAGTAAGATTTTTCTTTCGATGAAATGTCTTAGTTATTATTAGCCCATAATTGAGGTTTATGAAAAATGGTTTCCTTTTGGTTAGATCTTGCGCATAAAAAAAGGGCCCTTGCAAATAAATGCAAGGGCCCTCAAAGAAGGCGGCGACCTACTCTCCCACTTGGTGTAGCAGTACCATCGGCGCAAACGGGCTTAACTTCCCTGTTCGGGATGGGAAGGGGTGAACCCCGTCG
>CALEYA010000156.1 GCA_937926215.1 uncultured Croceitalea sp.
TTTCAAGAATTTTCAATTGTTCATTTATGGTGGGGTAAACTACGAGCCTTATCGAGCTAAATTTGAGAACCTTATAGGAAGGAAGGTCGATAGTATTGAGCTCTTTCCGGCCAGCGAAGGGTTTTTTGCCTATCAGGATTCACAAAAGGAAAAAGGACTCTTACTATTGTTGAACGCCGGTATATTTTATGAGTTTGTAAAAGCGGATGAATTTTTTGAGGAGAACCCGCAGCGCTATATCATTAAGGATGTGGAACTAGGCATCAACTACGCCATGATTATCAACACCAATGCAGGTTTGTGGGGATATAACCTAGGAGATACCGTTCAGTTTATTTCTAAAAGCCCCTATAGGGTGATAGTTTCCGGTAGGATAAAACATTTTATTTCTGCCTTTGGCGAGCATGTCATTGCAAAGGAAGTGGAAGAAGCCATGAACTTGGCCATACATGCGACTGATGCCAGGGTCAATGAATTTACCGTTGCCCCACAGACGAATCCGGATAGCGGGCTCCCCTATCATGAGTGGCTGATAGCTTTTGAAAAAGAACCAATGGACATGCAGGTTTTTATTGCTACTTTGGATATGTCCATGCAAAAGCAGAACAGTTATTATTTTGATTTGATAGAAGGAAGGATTCTGCGGCAACTTAAAGTGACAAGAATAAAGCAACAAGGGTTTCAAGACTATATGAAATCCATTGGTAAATTGGGAGGACAAAATAAAGTGCAACGCTTGTCCAACGATCGCAAATTGGCAGATGGACTGCAGCAACATAAATTGTAACAAATGAACATACTGGTAACGGGTTGTGCTGGTTTTATAGGGTTTCACGTAAGTAGAAGGTTAGTGGAATTGGGCCATAATGTATTGGGCTTGGACAACATCAACAACTATTACAACGTCAACCTCAAGTATGATCGCTTGCATGAATTGGGCATTTCCATGGATTCCATAGCGGAAAAAAGGGTAGTCCGCAGCACTAGCCTATCTTCTTTTGCCTTTGTAAAGATGGATATAACGGATTATGGGGCACTTGGTCAACAGGTAGCATCCCATAATACGGAAAGGATCGTGCATCTTGCCGCACAAGGAGGGGTGCGGTATTCCATTGAAAACCCATTTGTGTATATACAATCCAATCTAGTAGGCTTTGCCAATATTTTGGAAGTAAGTCGACATCATAAAATAAACCACTTGGTATATGCCTCAAGTTCCTCTGTTTATGGAAATAGTGATGTCATTCCTTTTAAAGAATCGGATAATGTTGATGCTCCTGTAAGTCTGTATGCGGCAACAAAGAAGAGCAATGAACTAATGGCGCATTCTTACGCCCATCTCTATGGTTTTCAAGCAACTGGACTTCGTTTTTTTACGGTCTATGGCCCTTGGGGCAGACCGGATATGGCGCCATTCCTTTTTGCAAATGCCATGGTATCCAATAAGGAAATACAGGTATTCAACAAGGGTGAAATGCAGCGCGATTTTACCTATATCGATGATATTGTAGAGGGCATCGTAAACTGTTTGGAGTATCAGAACCCTAATAAACCGCCGCATAAAGTGTTCAATATCGGGAATTCCAAACCCATTAATTTGCTGGAATTCATCAACCATATGGAAACCGAATTTGGGATTAAGGCCCTCAAAAAAATGCTGCCCATGCAAGCAGGGGACGTCAAAAAAACCTATGCGGACGTTTCTTCCTTGATCAAAGAAACCGGTTACGCCCCTAAAACGGCCCTTAAAGAAGGGTTACATCAATTTGTAGCTTGGTACAAAGCCTATTATAAGGTTTAGCACAACCTGTTTGGCTAAACACCTTGGTTTAATTTGAATTCCGTTATTTTTGTTGCGAAATTATCGAATGGCTACAATAATTAAAGAAACAACCAGGGCACAAGAATCTACGAATGCCATTGAACGACTTTACGTCACCATGCGGCACTTGCTCAACAGGGGGTTTTACAAACCTTCCGGTGTTTCCGGCAATGCGCTGCGTAACGCCTTACTTTCCTTACGACCGGAAATTTATGGGACCGTAGCAGAGGAAAAAGGGGAACTTAATGGTCTTATTTACGTTTTGGAGCGATTGCCACAAGGCATTGAGCAGTGCAGGTTTATCAACTTGACTTCCGATGAAGGTTTTTCAAAATCGCACTTGGAGCCTATTATTCCGCCAAAACGAAGAAGAAACTGCTATAGGATAGATGACGAGCAGATGAATATTGAGATTACCCGCGGCCGATCGGATATTTATGATATTCTTACGCATTTGACCTTTCTTTTCATAGAGTCCGGCAAAATCTGTGAAAAGGTTTTCTTGGAAGAAACCCAGACTACGGTACGGGATTGGGAAAAATTGGAGGAGTATATCCAACGGGAAGCTCCTACGGATGCGGAGCGTGAAGTGGCCCTTATCCATACCGCAAACATTTTAGGGAGGTCCTTTGATGAGGTTATGGAAATGCATGAAAAACTCTCAAATACCAAAGATGACGACCGTTTTTTGAGTATCATCTACTGGTTGGGAAAATTGGCCATTGAAGAAGAGACCACTGGCAATAAACGGACCATAACCTTCAGCCCCTTATTGCGGGAACGGGTAGGACACCATATACATGGGGAGCGTTGGTCGGATACCATAAAAGAAACCCTATTAAAACAGGGCCTTTTGCATAGGCCCATCCATATCATTAGTGCGAATATGCACAGCGTTATGAATTCCCTTTTTGCAAGGAAAGCGCTTAAAAAAGAACTTTCAGAAAGTGAACCGCTTGAAATGTATGAAGCACTTAGCCTTTCCAAGAACAATGCGCTTAGGGAAAAAGTGACCGACTGGGCCAAGAAAAGCGGTATGGTCTATATTGACGATACTTCTGGAGCTAATATTGATGTGCAAATTTTTGATACTTCCAAAACAGCAAAAGGGGCTTGTTGCTATGCGTTTACCAAAGAGATTCCAGAAGCGGAAAAACCCGTTATCTTTGTCATGGATTACGCCTTTGGGGAACAAGCCTATGAGACCATAGACGAGTTGCTAAAGCCGTTTGAGGTGAATGGTAAAAAGGAGTTTCTAAAGGTAGAGTCCATTTCCATAATGGGTAAAGCGGGTATTTTAGAAGGAGGAAAAGGGGATTTAATGATTCCCTCTGCACATATTTTTGAAGGCACTGCGGATAACTATCCTTTTAAGAACGAGTTGTGCGCCAAAGATTTTGAAGACAACGGACTTTTGGTCATGGAAGGGACCATGGTAACGGTTTTGGGAACGTCCTTGCAGAACAAGGATATCCTTAGGTTCTTTTACGAATCTACTTGGAATGTTATAGGATTGGAAATGGAAGGCGTACATTACCAAAAAGCCATACAGTCCGCATCCAAGATTAGGAAGAGTATACAGAGTGATGTTAAGGTGCGGTATGCGTATTATGCCTCGGACAACCCTTTGAAAACTGGAAGCACCTTAGCTTCCGGGGGACTGGGAACAACAGGTGTAAAACCAACATACTTGATAACGGATAAGATTTTAGAACAAATATTTAATTCATAATATGGCTAACCAGACAAACAATTCGGCCAATAACGACGAGATAGACTTAGGACAGTTGTTTCAATTGATTGGCAGGGCTTTTCAAAAGTTGTTCAATTTTATTGACAGTATTTTTAAAGGGATTTTTCAAATTATTATAACATTACTTCTCTTTTTACAAAAGAATCTTGTGTTTTTAGCCATAATTACGGTTATCGGGCTTGTTGCAGGATATTCCATTGATACGATTTTGTCGGAGAAATATATTTCAAAAATGGTTGTTGAGCCTAATTTTAACAGCGTACAACAACTGTATAACAATATTGACTTTTATAATGATTTGGCCGAAGCGGAAGATTCTTTGGCTTTGGCATCGGCCCTTGATATCGATGTTAAAGATGCGGCATCCTTGAGGGAAATTTTTGTGGATTCCTATTCAGACGAAAACCAAAAAATAAAGTTGTTCGATGAATTCATCCGTGAATTGGACAGTACTACTGTAAAAGCCTTGGATTACCAAAGTTATTTAGAGAATTTCA
>CALEYA010000157.1 GCA_937926215.1 uncultured Croceitalea sp.
TAGTTTTTTAATCATTACCCCTATTTTTTAGAAATTATATTTTTATAATCAATTTTTTTAAAGCAAATTTGAACCCATAATCAAACACATAAAAAAATGATTGTAGGTGTTCCAAAAGAAGTAAAGAATAACGAAAGTCGGGTTGGGATGACCCCGGCAGGTGTTTTTGAATTGCTTAAATACAAGCATAGCGTGTATGTGCAGACCGGAGCCGGAGCAGGTAGTGGCTTCTTTGATAAAGATTATCAACAAGTAGGGGCAACTATAGTTGATAGTATGGAGCAGGTATATGCACTCAGCGATATGATCGTAAAGGTGAAAGAACCCATTGCCTTGGAATACGATTTGATAAAGGAAGGGCAGATTGTGTTCACCTATTTTCATTTTGCATCCAGCGAAACCCTAACTAGGGCCATGATTAAACAAAAAGGGATTTGTATCGCCTATGAAACGGTGGAAGATGAAGATGGTGGGTTACCTTTATTAACCCCCATGTCTGAGGTTGCCGGTAGAATGGCCATACAGCAAGGGGCCAAATATTTGGAGAAACCCGTAAAAGGGCGTGGCGTATTATTGGGGGGTGTTCCGGGTGTCGCCCCCGGTAGGGTTTTGATTTTAGGTGCAGGGATAGTGGGCATACAAGCTGCTAAAATGGCAGCGGGGCTGGGTGCCCATGTCACTATCCTAGATGTGAATATGAAGCGGTTGCGATACGTGAACGATGTGATGCCCCCACATGTGGTCACCGAGTTTTCCAACGAATACAACATCAGAAAACATATCAAAAACCATGACCTTATTGTTGGTGGTGTTTTGCTCAAGGGCGCAAAGGCCCCAAATTTGATAACCCGGGATATGTTGAAAGAAATGCGTCCGGGTACGGTCATTGTTGATGTGGCCGTGGACCAAGGGGGTTGCGTGGAAACTACCAAACCCACTACACATGAAGATCCTATTTACATCGTGGATGATGTGGTACATTATTCCGTTGCCAATATGCCTGGGGCCGTTCCATATACCTCTACTATGGCCCTTACCAATGTTACCCTCCCTTATGTATTGAAATTGGCCAACAACGGTTGGCAAAGTGCATGCAGAATGGATAAAAGCTTGGAAAAGGGATTGAATATTGTTGAAGGTGAGGTCGTTTATAAGGAAATAGTGGAAAGCTTTGCTTTGGAAATGCCTGTGCTCGTATAACTAACAATTTGTCAGTTGACCCGCCCCGTCATGTCTTGATTTGCTAACTCAAGACAATTGGCGGGGTTTTTGTTTTAAGGATAGGCAAGAATGGGAAGGAGCAATTTCTTCCGTATCTTTAATATGAATTTAAAACTAAGATTATGTTCGGATTTGATATAGGCTATATAATAATTGCCGGTGCTTTTGGTCTCTTTAGCATGTTGGTAAGCAGAAAATTAAAAAGTAAGTTCAAGCATTATTCCAAGGTGCATTTAAGAAATGGAATGAGCGGGGCAGAGATTGCACAGAAAATGTTGGATGATCATGGGATAAGGGATGTTAAGGTAATATCCACTCCAGGGATGTTGACGGATCATTACAATCCGCAAAACAAAACGGTTAACTTAAGTGAAGGGGTGTATGCCCAACGTAATGCGTCCGCGGCGGCGGTCGCTGCCCATGAGGTAGGCCATGCCGTGCAGCATGCCACGGCCTACAGCTGGTTGCAAATGCGTTCTAAGATGGTACCTATTTTAAATATTACCTCAAGGTTTTCCATGTGGGTGATATTTGGTGGTTTGGCATTAATGAGTACTACGGCAATTGGGGGCACCATAGCCTGGGTGGGTGTTGCGCTTTACGGAATAGGGACCCTTTTTAGCTTTGTAACCTTACCGGTAGAATATGATGCCAGCAATAGGGCTTTGGCTTGGCTTAAAAATAAAAATATGGTAAGCCAAGAAGAATATGCGGGTGCAGAGGATGCCTTAAAATGGGCCGCTAGGACGTATGTAGTTGCCGCCATTGGGGCTTTGGCCACGCTATTGTATTTTGCAATGCGGGTTGCCAGTAGGGACTAAAGGGTATCAAATAGTAAGAAATAAACAAAGCCTTTCTGTTTTTGCAGGAAGGTTTTTTATTTTTAGTAACCAATATCCACTGTTTTGAGTACCCATAACAAGCTTTTTAATAACATACGTCGTTACGTTTCCCTTTCTGATGAGGAGAAAGCTGGGATAATCGAGATTTGTACGGAATCCAGAATTAAAAAACGCCAATTTATTGAGCAACCCGGTTACGTTAGTGGGTATAGAAATTATGTGATCAAAGGTGCTTTCCGGTCATTTTTTCTTAGTAATGAAGGCAAGGAACATACGGTGCAAATCGCCATTGACGACTGGTTTGTGAGCGATTTTTACAGTTATATTACCCAAACCCCGGCCACACTTTTTGTGGAGGCCCTTGAGGATTCCCTAATTCTTAGAATGCCCTATGGTAAGATAGAGCCGTTATGCAAACAATACCATTCGTTAAGCGAATATTTTAGGGTGACAACGGAAAAAGCCTTTGCCTATTCCCGTAATAGGACCCTGTCCAATATAAGCAAGTCGGCCGAAGAACGCTATCTGGAATTCCTTGGCATGTATCCGGATATGGCCCAAAGAATCCCACAGAAAATTATAGCATCCTATCTTGGCATAAGCCCGGAATTTTTGAGTAAAATCAAGAAAAACTTAACATAACGTGAGTTCGGTATAAAAACATCTGTTTCAACGAGGTCTGGACTGCGCTCGACCAGAGAAATAACATAAACTATTAAAAATTAAATAGTTAAAAAAATATGCCAAGTTTATGTTAACCTAGATTAAGAGATTTTATTAATCTAGCTTATTTTATACCTGTATATAATGGTGGAATTTTGCAGTATAACAAAGAAAAGTAATGGATAAAAAAGTTTGGTTGATTACAGGTGTATCCAGTGGCCTTGGAAAAGCGCTAGCCGAAAATGTAATGGAAACTGGCGATTATGTCATAGGTACTTTACGTAAAAAAGAACAGCTTACGGTTTTTAATACGGCTTATAAGGGAAAAGGGCATGCGGTCTTGTTGGATATTACGGATTATGACAGCATCGTTTCAACGGTAAAAGCAATTCCCCAAATAGACGTTCTGGTCAATAATGCCGGGGTTGGTTTTATAGGGGCTGTGGAAGAAGCCTCTATAGCGGAGGTAAGGGCGATTTTTGAAGCCAATTTTTTTGGCACCTTAAAAATGACACAAGAGGTACTCCCAAAAATGCGGGAAAGAGGCAAAGGGGATATTGTTCAAATATCATCCCATGGAGGTATTAAAGCCTTTGCAGGGTTTGGGATTTACAATGCCAGTAAATTTGCTTTGGAAGGTTTTAGCGAAGCCCTAGAGCAAGAGGTGGAACCCTTGGGCATACGCGTAACCTTGGTGGAGCCCGGGCCATTTCGCACCAATTTTGCTGCCGCTAGTTTAAAGGAGGCAAAAAAAGAGCTAACGGCTTATGATGCTACGGCCGGACAGTTTAGGCGCAATCTAAAAGGGGTACATGGCAAGCAAGAGGGACATCCGGTCAAAGCCGCAACAGCAATCATTGCAAAAGTAAACTCCAGGTCAAAAGCACTCCGATTGCCCTTGGGAACGATTCCGCTTAAAACCATTGCCATGAAGCTGGAGAGTGTCCAAAATGATTTGGAACGCTATAAGGAGGTTGCCCAAGCCGCGGTTTACGATCAAAAAGCATAGCCATAACCCAAAGACAAGAACTTATGGGAACGGGCTTCCGGTGTTTCAGGAGAATTGTAATGGACACCGATTTTAAAATCGTTTCGGTCAAACCTATGGTTAAAATTAAACCCAAAGCTAAGCACGCTATTTTCTGGGTCCTTAAGTAGCGGAGAGGTATCGCCTAACAAATTGCCTTCTATCAAACCGTTATGCAGCACAAAGCGGTATCCGGCATTCAATGAAAAATAGATTTCACGGGCATTGCTGCCCAAACGGTTATAGGCGATACTTTGGGAAACGTCGTTCCTTCTGCCAAAGTGCAGGCCCAATCGGGGTTCAAAAAAGATATCACGGGTGCCTAAAGCTACTTCTGGATCAAATGCCAAACGAACCCCAAAAGGATTGGCAGCGATTACCCATTCCTTCACATACCTAAAATTCAGGTTAAAGTGGAAGCTATCGTTCAGTTCACCAATCCATAAAGGGGAATCGGATATGGCCACCACTCTATGGAACCAACGTTGGAATCCACCGGCACCGGAGTTAAGTCCTGCAATTCCCAACAATACAGTGGTGTTGTACAATGAATTTTTCTTTGCGGAGGACCATGTAGTCCTTAAACCGCTAAAGCCTGCATAAGGCCTATCAAAAATGTTGGTATCCGTGGATTGCGTTTGCGATGGGGTATAAACTTCTTGTCCCAACTTAAAATTCAATTGATGGTCCCTTTTATCGCTAGCCCCTTTTTTAAGAAGTGTTCTATAGGTCAAAAATAGCCCAGAAGAATAATACCGATCCGTTAGCAGGATAAAGTCGTTGTCGTGGGATAGTTCCAGCTGCCTTGTATACACTGCAGGTTCGTAAGTCCTTTGGGAGAAAAGTACGGCACCCCCGATAAAAAACCATACAAAAACAAGTAGTCTTAGCATTAGATAGAAATCTGTCTGTCTATCTGTTGGTCGAGGGAAATGAAGGTTTCTGTCCTGGAGACCCCTTCAATTTGCTGAATTTTTTTGTTGAGCACCTGCATTAAGTGTTCATTGTCCAAACAAAGCACCTTAATAAGTATGGACCAATTGCCCGTAGTATAATGACATTCCAGTACTTCGGGAATTTTTTCCAAAGCGGCTACGGCCCTTGGATTGGACATGGCTTTGTCCAAAAAAACACCAATATAGGCCATGGTGGTGTAACCTAAGGCCTTTGGATTGATGATAAATTTGGAACCGGACAGCAAACCGGAAGCTTCCAATTTGCGCAACCGTTGATGAATGGCCGCTCCAGAAATCCCAATGTGACGTGCAATTTCAAGAATCGGTTTTCTGGCATCGCTCATTAAATGCCTTAATATTTTTTTGTCTATGCCATCAATCTTAATGGAATTGTTACGGGATTTCATAGATTACCACGAATTAGTAAGGCTAAATATAGCTAAATGGTTTCAATATTTAACTGGCTACAAAATTTGGGTTGTATCCTAAATAAGGAACCTGAAACTCATTAAAATGGATGCCGTAGGTTTTTAACTCCTTTAAAATGGGTTGGTACACTTCTTTTGCAATAGGGAGTTGTACGCCCGGAGTCGTAATTTTTTTGTCCAAGATGGCCAAAGTCGCTATTGCCACGGGAAGTCCTACCGTTTTTGCCATGGCCGTATGTGTATTGCTATCACCAAGGACCACGGCATTGGCATCTATCTGTTTGCGTTCGCCGTTAAGCTCATAACCAAATTTATGGTACATGACGATCATGTCCTTTTCATTGGTTTTAAGGGTCCAGCTTTGCTCAAGAATCTCCTGTAATGCCTGTGCAGGTGTGGCATTGTTTGTAGTTAGGGTCTTGTTGCTGTCAAAAATATGGAGTTCCAATAATTTTCCCCATACACTATCGTCCTGATCTATTTTTAGATAGTGACGCAATTTGAGTTCCACGGAATCCGTTGGGGAATAGGGTAAGAAAAGGTTGGTAAAATCCCTATAGGACATTCCTTTGGAATCTTCCAAAACATAGCTGTCATCCGTCATTCCTAGTTGTACAAAAAGATTCCATGCTTTGGAGAAGCCCACTCTGCGGATCGTTCCCCTAAATAAGGTCAACACATCTTCCAGGCCATAGATTTCACGATAAGAAAGGGAATCCCGGTTGGCATAGGCCTCAAAAGTCCCATAGCCTTGTACATCTAAAAATTCCGTTCGCCTAAAAAGTTTGTGGTAAGGAATGTATTTATAGGTTCCTTCTTGAATAAATTTTGCCGTACCTCCCTGTCCCGCAATGACAACGTTCCTTGGGTTCCAAGTAAATTTATAACGCCAGAGGTTATCATCGTTTTCTGGGGCGACAAGCCCTCCGGTAAAGGATTCAAAAAGCAGCATCTTGCCCCCTTTTTCCTTAATCCTATCAATGACCTCCATGGCACTCATATGGTCAATGCCGGGGTCCAAGCCAACCTCATTCATAAAAACCAAACCTTTTTCCTTGGCCTGGGTATCTAGTTTTTTTATATCCTCACTAATATAGGAGGCGGTGACCAAGCTTTTGCTAAAAGCAATACAGTCTTCTGCAACTTTGGTATGAAAACGTGCCGGAAGCATGGATACCACAATAGTAGCTTCTGAAACGGCCTTTTTGCGTTTTTCCTCGTCAAAAATATCAAGGGTGATGGTTTGGCAATTGGGATGTTGCTGTATGTTGGCGGGTAAATTTTCCGGATGGAGGTCCCCTATAACCAAGGTTAATTTTTTTTCTTCGGACTTTTCCAAAAAATAATCAATAAGGTAGGCTGTAGATTTCCCTGCACCGAGGAGTAAAATTTTTCGCGACATAAGATTGGTTTACCTTTGTTACTAACGGATGCTAAGGTATCAAATTGTTATATTTTTCAATTATTAGCGATTTTTAGTTATGAACAAAACAATATTAGCAACAGGATTGGTGTTGGGCGTACTTGCCGTCGTGTTAGGGGCATTTGGTGCACATGGCTTAAAGAAGGTTATCGGTCCGGCAGAAATTGCAACTTTTGAAACCGGAATCAAATATCAAATGTACCATGCCCTCTTTTTAATGGTGCTTAGCGTATTGCCCAGTATTAGTGGCGGCACCAAACAATTGGTCTTTTATTTGGTGTTGGTTGGGGTACTCTTGTTTTCCGGTTCCATTTACTTTCTGGCAACAAATTCCATAACCTCTTTTGATTTTAAAAAGATCGGTTTCATTACCCCAATTGGGGGGACAACACTTATAGCCGCATGGTGCGTATTGTTGTATAGCGTTTTAACAAAGAAATGATCATTAGAACCAGATTTTAGATAGTTGGGTGTTATAATTTTATAGCTTTGTAGCAACTAAAAACTGTACTTTATGGCAACAAACAGCCAATCTACGAAAACGATTTCGTTAGCCAATAATGGAATAACAAATGCCAAGATCCATTACCAACTATCTTCTGGGGAATTGCACGCTATTACCATAGAAAAAGGTATGGGGGTCGCATCCTCATTAGGTGCTTTGGCCATAAACACCGGGGAGTTTACCGGAAGGTCGCCCATGGACCGTTTTATAGTCAAAGACGCCATTACGGAAGATAAAGTCTGGTGGGGTGACATCAACATTCCTTTTGAAAGTAAAAAGTTCGATGCATTGTATGACAAGGTCATTGCGTACCTCAATGATAAGGAACTCTTTGTTAGGGATGCTTACGCTTGTGCGGAGGAGGATTACAAATTGAACATTCGAGTAGTCAACGAATACCCTTGGTCCAATATGTTTGCCTACAATATGTTTTTGAGGCCAACACCGGAACAGCTTGATGTTTTTGAGCCGGAATGGACCGTCATCAACGCGCCCGGTTTTATGGCGGACGCTGCAAAAGATGGTACACGGCAACACAATTTTGCCATATTGAATTTTTCCCGAAAGATTGCCTTAATTGGCGGCACGGGCTATACCGGGGAAATTAAGAAAGGGATTTTCTCTGCCTTGAACTTTATTCTGCCTGTGAATAAGAATACCCTTCCCATGCATTGTTCGGCCAATGTTGGCGAGGAGGGCGATACCGCTATCTTTTTTGGACTTTCCGGCACAGGAAAAACAACACTTTCTACCGACCCCAACCGAAAGCTTATTGGGGACGACGAACATGGATGGACAGCGAAAAATACGGTCTTTAATTTTGAAGGAGGTTGCTATGCCAAGGTAATCAACTTATCCAAGGAGAACGAACCCGAAATTTACGGGGCCATAAAAAAAGGGGCTATTCTGGAAAATGTGATTCTAGACAAGGACGGCCATGTTGATTTTGAGGATACCTCCATAACACAGAATACAAGGGTAAGTTATCCTATTTACCACATTGATAATATCCAAGAACCGTCTATTGGGGAGAACGTTAAAAATGTATTCTTTTTAACAGCGGACGCTTTTGGTGTCTTGCCCCCAATATCCAAGTTGACTCCCGCGCAAGCGGCATATCACTTTATTTCTGGATATACGGCTAAAGTAGCAGGAACCGAAGCTGGGGTAGTGGAACCACAACCCTCCTTTTCGGCATGTTTTGGGGCGCCCTTTATGCCGTTGCACCCGGCAAAATATGCGGAAATGCTGAGCAAAAAAATGATTGAGTCCGGCGTTGACGTTTGGTTGGTGAATACGGGATGGACGGGAGGTCCTTACGGTGTAGGGACGCGTATGAAGTTAAAATACACAAGGGCTATGATCAGTGCCGCCTTAAATGGAAAACTAGGGTTATATAATTATGATAACTACCATATACATTCCGTTTTTGGGGTAGCCCAACCTAGGGAATGCCCAGGAGTACCAACAAAGGTATTAAGCCCAAGGGCCACTTGGAACGATGATGAGGCCTATTATAAAACCGCCTTTAAACTTTCCAATGCCTTTAGGGAGAACTTCAAAAAGTTTGAGGCCCACGCCAATGAGGAGATACGCCGCGGTGGTCCGCAGCGGTATGCTTTTTAACTCCACAATTATGGATTACTCCCCTCTTAAGCAAAGAGGGGAATGAATTCTGACCGAAGGGAAGAAGAAAGGGAAGATTGATTCGCACCCCCAAAAGGGTATAATGTACCGAGGCCTATCCGTCCGGTAGGCGGGTTTGTTTCGAAATTAAAATTCAGCTTCGTATAAATGCCTCTCGAGCTTGCTTGAAGGAGTAGATTTTTGGTTTGTGCTGGAATCCCTCAGTATTAACACTATGTGACAATCCACCTCCCTTTAGGAAAGGAAGGAACTTTGTATGGGCATCACTTCAGAAAATGCCACCTTAGCTTTCTCTGTTACGGTAACTAAAAACCCCTTTGGCACTGCCAAAGGGGTTTTTAATGTTGTTTATGATCAGTCAACTATTTGTTGGCGTCGGTAATATATTTCTGTAGTGCCATCGTCATGGATGGGGTTTCCGGCGTTGGTGCCTTTATATCGATTCTCAGACCTGCATCGGTAGCAGCTTTTACGGTGCTATTACCAAATACCGCAATACGGGTATTGTTCTGTTTAAAGTCAGGAAAATTCTTCAATAGCGATTCAATACCTGAGGGGCTAAAGAAAACCAAGACGTCATAATACACTTCTTTCAAATCTGAAAGGTCGCTAACAACGGTCTTGTAAAAAATTCCGCGTGTCCAATCCAACTTAAGACCGTCCAAAGTTTTAGGAACTATAGGTTTTAAAGAATCGCTGGAAGGCAACAAAAACTTTTCGTCCTTATATTTTTTAAACATAGGGGTAAGGTCGTCAAACAAACGTTTCCCTACATAAATCTTACGTTTTCTATAAACAACGTACTTCTGGAGGTAAAAAGCAACAGCTTCGGATTGGCAGAAGTATTTCATGGAATCCGGAACTTTAAAACGCATTTCTTCAGCAATTCTAAAGAAATGGTCCACCGCGTTCCTACTTGTAAGAACGATGGCGGTAAAATCGTTCAAATCTATTTTCTGTTCCCGCACATGTTTAGCTGCAACACCCTCAACATGTATAAAAGGTCTGAAATCTACCTTCACTTTCGATTTTTCTATCAAACGTGAATACGGAGAGTTGTCCATTTTGGGTTCTGGCTGAGATACCAAAATCGTTTTTACTTTCATAAGTATCAATCATTTAGATAGCTTCCAAGAAGCACTAAGGGTGAAATTTCGAGTGTGCAAAGGTACAAAATAAAATACAATATGTTGTTCAGTATTAACTTTTGATGGATTCTAACCACATTGATAAGTCCGATAAGATTTATGAAAAGAATAAGTAAAATCGTAACGTAAACGACAGTTTTAGAGCCAGGTAGCACGTAAATAAGGATTAGGTTCCCACAGAAGGCAGCTATTCCACTATAATTAAAAAACGTGAGCTTTTCAAAAATAAGGTCCAAAGTGGTGGCATGGTTTTCAAAAAAATATCCCGTCCCTAGCTGTAGTATGATTTTTAAAAGGAGAAAAGCCAAGAGCAAGGAAAAGATAATGATGAAAACTATGGGATATGAGGTGGTTTGACGCCCATTTAGCATACCGTCCGCCAGTAATATAAAAATGGAAATATTTAAAAGTTGAAAGAAGGTTACCAATAAATGGAACCAATTGAAGAGGCGTCCTTTCTTTTTGTTGAGCGTCAAGTATTTGTTGTTAAAAGGCAAGATGAGATATGCGGTAAATGCCGATGAAAAGAAATATTTCCCTAAGGTCAGCAATACAAGACTGGCCAACAAAAGTACGGTCAGCCAATCTGCGGAGATGATATTTCTATAAATAGGGTTCATTCTGTAATCTTGATGCTTTCACTATTAATGCCCGTGGGCAACCCATTTTCCGAAATTGAAAATCGAAGGAAAGAGGGGTTTTTATAATTGGGTTGTTTTAAGGTAAACTTAAAATAGGTAGTATCCTGTGCTTTAAGAGATTTCGTAGTCGTATTCACGGGGATATATTCCAAATTTTTCAATTCTTTTATTTGTCGGTATTCGTTAAGATAGCTCACTTTAAAAGCCAAGTCTTTTAACGCAACCTCCATGGGATATGGGTTGTAGATTTTAAGTAGCTGGTTCGTATCTTTTAAATGGACCTCCCCATTTTCCGTGTAACAGCGCAATCTTCGTAAAGGTTTAAAATTTTCCTTATAGTTCACATAAACAGTGTCCCCGCCGGGGTTGACATATTTAAATGCACCAGAATTCACGTATCTTGAGAGATAGGCAACCCGTTTATTGCGGAACAAGGCTTCTGATCCATCTATGGAATATTGGTTCCTTCGATAAAAAATGTTGTTAAGGGAAAAGGACCGCTTACCGGAATAAAAATGGTACATGGAACTTTGTCTGTAACTATTTTCGAAAACAACGGGATCATCTTTCACAAAATCATTAAGCTTTTTTACCCATTCCTTATTGTAATGGGTTTCAAAAACTTTGGGCAGCAAAGGTTGGTAAATTAGCCATGCCCTTGCATATAAAAACAGCACCAAACTGACGGTAGCTATTCTAATACCCCATTTTCGCCATACGGCGTGGTTCAAAATAAATTGATAGGCCATAATGGACATGGGAATGCAAAGTACGATTACCCACTGCGCTTGGGTCCTTTTCTGAAAACTGGAAAACAAAAAGAAAAATATGACACCGTAACTTAAAAAAAGCAGGCCCCTAGTAAATACATCCTTCCCTTTTGTTTTGAACAAGGCCCAATAGAACAAAGGGAACAATAACCCAAAATTGACAATGAGGTTGAGCAGATAGCCCAATGTAAAGCCTGCAAAATTATACGGTTGGTTGGGACGCTCAAAAATATGGTACTTAACGGTCACAAAATCATGTTCGTAAAGCCAAATGAAATGGGGCGTATAAGCTAACAGTGCCACGCCTACCGCCATCCATGCATATTTGTTCTTTAACAATTTTAGGTTGGAAAGTAGTACAAACAGAATGACCAAAATGGCATGGTACTTACTGTACATGAGCGCGGCCATGACCAAACCCATGGCCAATGCTTTTAAAAGACTATGTCTTTGTAAAAAAGATTGGTATACAAACAAGAACAGTGCGGTGAAAAAAAGCAATGGCGTATCCGGCAACGTAAAAAACCCGTAGACATTAAAAAGGGGCATTGCAAACAACAACAGGAAAAAGTGCGGAATAAACTTCTTCTTTGCTTTGTTTTCTATCATACCCCATACCAATAGGATAGTGCCAAGCTGTGCCAAGCTACTTATAAGACGAACCCCAAGTTCCCCTTGGAACAGGGAGGTCCCCAGCCAGATAAAAAGTGCCACCATAGGGGGGTGGTCAAAATAGCCCCAACTTAAGTTTTGCGAATAGTACCAATAATACGCCTCGTCATAAATAAGTTGGGTAAATGAACTTTGTAAAAGGTTGAGTAAGAGAAAAGCCCCAAGGAACAATAGGAAAACTTTTGGATAAGTCTTGGTCATTAGGTTTTTTATTGCTGTGCAAAGTTACAAATAATGCAAATAGCCACTGTTGGCACAAAACACAAAAGGCTCGGATGGTAAGGGGATAAAAAACACTATTTTTGACGTCTAAAACCGTTTTTGTGGCAGATGGATTAGTCATTATACCAACCTACAATGAGATTGAAAACATTGAAGCAATCATTAAAACTGTTTTTGACCTTAAAAAAGACTTCCACATCCTTATTGTAGACGACAATTCGCCGGACGGCACTGCTGCTAATGTTAGACAGTTGCAGGAGGAGTTCGCCGGGCGATTGTTTTTAGAGGTAAGAAAAGAAAAATCCGGCTTAGGGACTGCCTATATCCATGGATTTAAGTGGGCATTACAAAAGGGATATGATTATATCTTTGAAATGGATGCCGACTTCTCCCATAAACCTAGTGACTTATTGCGTTTGCATCGGGCTTGCCTAAATGGCGCGGATGTTGCCATAGGTTCCAGATATAAAAAAGGGGTCAACGTGGTCAATTGGCCGCTTTCACGAATACTATTGTCTTATGGTGCATCATTCTATGTAAAACTGATTACGGGCATGCGTATCCATGATCCCACAGCGGGATTTATGTGCTATAAAAAAGAAGTTTTACAAGCCTTGGATTTGGATGCCGTGAGGTTCATAGGCTATGCGTTTCAGATAGAAATGAAATTTAGGGCCTATCTAAAAAAGTTCAAGATAGAAGAGGTTTCCATCATATTTACGGACCGTGTGAACGGAAAGTCCAAAATGAATTCCTCCATTGTTAGGGAAGCTGTTTTGGGGGTAATCAGCATGAAAATTAGAAGTCTATTCAGAAAAAAAACCTTTTAATGAAACCTATACTTTTAAAGCAATGTGTTGTTGTCAATGAAGGAAAACAACTGGAAACAGACGTTTTGCTAATAGGGGATTATATTGAGCGTATTGATACCGATATCACCCACCCTAATGCCCAAGTCATTGATTTGAAGGGCAACTGTCTTTTGCCGGGGGTTATTGACGACCAAGTCCATTTTAGGGAACCCGGACTGACGCATAAAGGAAACATTGCGTCCGAAAGTAGGGCGGCCATTGCTGGCGGAATCACTTCTTTTATGGAGCAGCCCAATACCAATCCGCAAACCACCACCATAGCCAAGTTGGAAGAAAAATTCGCGATGGCATCGACCAGTTCATACGCCAATTACTCGTTTTTGTTTGGGGGGACCAATGATAATTTAGAGGAATTGAAAAAACTGGACAAGCACCGTTGTTCCGGGGTAAAGTTGTTTCTGGGATCATCAACCGGGAATATGCTTGTAGATGATGAAAAGGTGTTGGAACAGATTTTTAAGAATACAGAACTGGTAATTTCAACCCATTGCGAGGATGAAGGCACTATAAGGGCCAACTTGGCAAAATATAAGGAAGCGTTTGGGGAGGATATCCCCATCAAATACCATCCGGTAATCCGAAGTGAGGAAGCTTGTTATTTATCCTCGTCAAAAGCCATTGCTTTGGCAAAAAAAACAGGGGCAAGGTTACATGTATTCCATGTTTCTACAGGCAAGGAAACGGAATTGTTTGAGAACGACATCCCACTAAAGGAAAAAAAGATTACAGCAGAAGTATGTATCCACCATCTTTGGTTTTCAGATGAAGATTATGCGGAGAAAGGTACTTTGATCAAATGGAACCCAGCCGTGAAAACTGCTGATGACCGCAGCCAACTCTGGCAAGCATTATTGGATGGCCGTATTGATGTTGTTGCCACGGATCACGCCCCCCATACTTTGGAAGAAAAGGATAATGTGTATACCGGAGCGCCTTCCGGCGGTCCTTTAGTACAGCATGCCTTGCCCGCTATGTTGCAACAGTATAAAAAAGGAACACTTTCTTTAGAAATGATGGTGGAAAAAATGTGCCACAATCCTGCCCTTCTTTTTGATGTTGAAAAAAGGGGTTTTATTAGGGAAGGTTATTTTGCGGATTTGGTAGAAGTGGATATGCGATCCAGTTGGAAGGTGTCAAAAGCTAATGTTTTCTATAAATGTGGATGGTCACCGTTTGAAGGTGTTACTTTTGATACGCAAATAAAACGAACCTTTGTTAACGGCCATTTGGCCTATGACCAAGGGAACTTTTCTGAAATGAAAAAAGGAAAACGACTTACTTTTGAACGCTAGACCCATGAGAACCGTATTATTTTTTTGTGGTTTTTTGCTGCTTTTTTCTTGCGCGGAAAAAGTGGTAGAGGAACCGGAAAACTTAATTCCCAAGGATAAGATGACCGAAATTCTGTATGATTTGGCGGTCTTGAATTCTACGGTTTCCGTAAATCGTATGGCATTTGAAAAAAGAGGGATTGAGGTCATGCCTTACCTCTATGAAAAACATGGCATCGATAGTATTCAATTTGTAAGCAGTGACCTCTATTATGCCTCCATACCCTTGGAATACGAGTCTATCTATACCACTATTGTGGAACGCTTGGAAAAGGAAGTAAAGGATATTGAAGATGTGCGCAAACAGAAAAACGATAGTATTGTAAAGAGTAAGGTAAGTGACAGTCTTTCCAAGCAACCAAGGGAACTTAAGCTTCCCGTTCCTTCAAAAAAATAGCACAACAATATTGTAGCTGCTTTTCTAAATCCTCATAAGCAAATTGGGGAAGCAAACTTGGTAATTTAGTATTGTCATAGACATCCTGCTTCTTAAAAAGTCTTGCCATTTTTTTGGATAGCCTTCTGGGTTTTCCGGTGCATTTGGCGTAGCACCAATCCAAACGCCACAGGAGTTCCAATTGCCAGGGTTGAAGCATTTTTTTTGGTGGTCTTTTTTGCAATCCTTGGGCTAACAGTTCCATAATCCGTTTATAGCTCCAATTTTGGTTGACCAAGATGAACCGTTCACTTCTTACCTTCGATTGCATTAATAAGACCAATGAGGAAACCACATCGTTTACGGTAACAAAACCGGTTCCGCTTGGTAAATAACGGGAAGGGGCTTTCCATGCCGTTGTGAACAGTTGTCCGCTGCCGGTTTTCCAAGATCCCACACCTATAATAACCCCAGGGTTGACTATGGCAACATCAACACCCTCTTGGGAAGCCCGCCACACCTCCATTTCGCCCAGATGTTTGGATATCGCATAACTGTTGTCGTTTTCCGTGCCCCATTCCGTAGACTCGGTGACCTTTTTGTTTCCAACTGTGGAACCCAAGGCCGCAATGGAACTTACATAGCAGATTTTTTCCACCTTCGCGGTGATGCTTAAGTTGACAACATTGGCAGTGCCCTCCACATTGACATGTACTAACTTTTTATGGTCCTTGGGATCAAAAGAAATGAGCGCGGCAGCATGGAACACTTGGGTAATTCCTTTTAGCGCGTACTCTAGGGCAACAATATCGTTAATATCACCCTTGACCCAATCGATTAGATCAAACGCGTTTTTCCAATCCGTTGTATAACAAGAAAATACTTTTTTTGTTTTTGCGAGGCTTTTTTCCGTGCGGTAAATTGCTCTAGGCCTTTCACCATCTTTTACCAATCTATACAATAGATGCGCTCCAACAAGACCAGTACCACCCGTAACTAGAATCATAGTCAAATGTACCCATTTGCATTTAAAATAGTTACCAAGTACGGCTAAGATTCTATATTTGCAGCAGAAACGATAACTTTTAAAAATGGCCAAAAACTTTGTTGCAGAATTAACATGGAGAGGTATGTTGCACGATGCCATGCCGGGAACTGAAGAACACTTGCAGAAGGGAATGCAATCTGCTTACGTGGGCATTGATCCTACGGCGGATTCCCTACATATTGGTCATTTGGTAGGTGTAATGATGCTTAGGCATTTTCAATTGGCAGGCCATAAGCCTGTTGCCTTGGTGGGGGGTGCTACGGGTATGATCGGGGACCCATCCGGGAAGTCTGCCGAAAGGAACCTTTTGGATGAAGCTACTTTACGCCATAACCAAGAAGCCTTAAAAGAACAGCTAAGTCGCTTTTTGGATTTTGGCGGTGAAGAAGCAAACGCCGCTATCTTGGTCAATAACTATGACTGGATGAAAGATTTTTCCTTTTTGGATTTCATCCGGGATGTTGGAAAACATATTACGGTGAATTATATGATGGCCAAAGATTCCGTAAAAAAGCGATTATCGTCCGATGCCAAAGAAGGCATGTCCTTTACGGAGTTTACCTACCAATTGGTGCAGGGCTATGATTTTCTACACCTGTACCAAACACACAATTGTACCTTGCAAATGGGTGGTAGCGACCAATGGGGCAACATTACCACGGGTACGGAGCTTATAAGAAGAATCGGTGGGGGCAAAGGCTATGCATTGACCTGCCCTTTGATCACCAAAGCGGACGGCACCAAATTTGGAAAAACGGAAAGTGGCAATATTTGGTTGGATGCCAAGAGAACATCCCCATATCGTTTTTACCAATATTGGTTGAACACTTCCGATGAAGACGCAGAGAAGTATATTAAAATCTTCACCTTGCTTTCAAAAGAAGAGATAGATGCCTTAATTGCCACACATAAAGAAGCACCGCATATGCGTGTATTACAAAAGCGCTTGGCTGAAGAAATTACGGTAATGGTGCATTCCAAGGAAGATTTGGACAATGCCATAAAAGCAAGTAATATCCTCTTTGGAAAATCGACTTCCGAGGATTTGAAGGGATTGGACGAAGCAACGTTCCTGGATGTTTTTGATGGAGTGCCCCAAGCGGAAATCGGTAGGGACCAAATAGAAGGGGGCTTGGACATGATAGCCGCACTGGCAGCCCAAACAGGATTTTTGGGATCTAATGGGGAAGCACGTAGGGAACTAAAACAAAATGCCATTTCCGTAAATAAAGAAAAAGTAAAGGAAGAGTATAGCATTACCAAAAATGACTTGATCAACAATAAGTTTGTACTACTACAAAAGGGCAAGAAAAACTACTATGTAATCCTGATAAAAGGATAAACAACCTTTTTAGGAATGAAACATCCAGTATAATACTACCTGCGTATATATGATGTGGACAGTTTTAAGGTGTTGTTTTTATGATTCATCTTGGAATGTTTGGCCGCTAGGTCAATTGGCGGTAAAACAGCGGATGCTGCTGCAAATGCTATGCTATTAACTTGATAAATTTTAGGAAATGAGAAATTACCTAGTACTCCTTTTGACCTTATTGCTATGTTCTTGTTCTTCCGATGATGATGGAGAAGGTGACTTGGATGCCACATTAAGTGGGGTATGGACGTTGACCAATGTCTCTTGTTTTTGTGGATTTCCAGACCCACCGGGTTTTGAACAAACGGAACTGGGTTTTGATACGCAGAATAATGAAGTACAGGTAGTGCAAAATGGGAACGGTTTGGATTATTTTAGGCCCGCAGGCACGTATTCCTATCAAGAATCAGGGGAAACCGTTATTCTAGAAGATGGCAGGGCGTATCGTTTTAACATTGAAGGTGATGTACTTATCTTAAATTTTGTAGATGAGCCCCAAATTGCCGATGACGAAATAAGCTATACGTTAAGACGAAACTAAGTGCTAAACCACCATAAGGTTACAGCCCCGTATTTCTGCATGGTCGAACCTTCCTAGCACTTCAAAAGTGCCGTTGGTGTACACCTTTCCTAAATCTTGGGTAGCAATAAAGGAACAGGAATTGATATTGGCCAGATCGATGATATTGATACCACCACTTTTTCCCGCATCTTGCAGGGACAGGGGATCTTCGGTATCCCGGGTAAGCACCTTCATCCAAGGCGGACATTGGAAGAGACCATTTCCTTTAGAATACGCTTGGGACAGCAGTTCCGTCATTCCGTATTCCGAGTGGATCTGGGTAACCCCCAGCTTTTCCCGTAAAAACAGATGCATTTCTTCCCGTATCATTTCCTTTCGCCTTCCTTTCATTCCGCCCGTTTCCATAACGATGGTGTGTTTTAGTTGCGCACCAAAGTTTTCAGCAAGATCCAAAAGAGCAAAAGAAACCCCTAAAAGGAGGGTTTTGATACCCTTGACCTCTAATTGCAGGAGGGTATCTTTTAATTCGTCAAGATTATCCAAATAAAAACCACTTTCGTCATATTTGGACAAGTCTATAAAACGATTGGCCATATGGATAAGGGAAGAACCGCTGCGTTCCAGATAGGAAGGCAGCAATGCCAAGATGCAATAGGAGGAGATATCACCATAGAAAAGTTCAAAAGCGTTCCTGAAACTTTTTTCATATACGGAAATATCGGTCACATGATGCTTGCTGGTGGTAGTGCCGGTAGTACCGCTGCTGCTAAAAATGGCAGTTACATTTTTAGTGCCGGTGATGATTTTTTTAGACTTAAAAAACGAAATGGGTAGAAAGGGGATTTGCCTGCTGTTCCTGACTTCATTTGGTGTTACACCCAAGTGGTCGCAATAGTTTTGGTAAACCTCATTTTCCGCATATTGTAGTTTGAACACTGCTAAGGCCATGGCCTCAAACTCTTGGGAGGTCTTAATAGCAAATATGGCGTTGGCATCCATTGTCATGGTTGCAAAATTAGCCAAAGTAAACTACCCTAGGGCAAACCCTTGTGGCATTTGTAGGAAACAAAATTTTAATTTTAAGGCAGGCTTAGGGGTAGTATAGCCTTTGACAAGGGCTGGCAACCGTTGAAAAAAAACTCCCAATACGTATTAAATGGAGCAATACATCAACGGAAAACTCGGACGGGACTCCTCGATACGTTCTTGCGGAACACTCGGAGTCCAGGAACCCCGGTCATTGGGTGTTTCGCAAAGCGAGATGTATCGAAATGACTTTTCCAACATATATTGGCCTTTTCCCTAAAACGCTGTAAATCTTATATCGAACCCATGTTAAATAAAAAACCCCGTTCCATGGAACGGGGCTTCCTAAAAATGTATTGATATAGGTCTATTTGACAACCAGTTTTCTGGTCATGGTCTTTTTATCCTCGGTCACCTGTAATACGTAAACGCCAGGTACCAATTTGGAAATATTCAGGGTATTGGTCGCAATTTTATCGCGGAGCACCACTTCTCCAAAAACATCGAACACCTGTACCTGTTTATTGCCGTTGCTGGCCGTTGTAATGTAAACCTCCTCCCCATAAGCGGGATTGGGATACATTTTAAAACCTTTTACTTCAAGTGGCTTGGCATCGTTGACGCTAACCAGTTCTTGGCCGAAAGTGAATAGTGGAAAAGCCATAATTAGGATTAAGTAGATTTTCTTCATATATGCTGATTTGGGAACAAAAGCATAGTAAAAGTATGTAATTGGAGTACAGGCTACTAGAAAATGTTGTGAAACGCAAAAGATTGTAGGTAAGGCCGATGAATGGTATCCTCATAAGCAAATTACGTAGGAAAAGCCGTGTTTTTTAGTACCCTCCATCATTTGCTATGCTAATGCCACCTCCTTTCGTCTGATGGAAGGAGATTTTATTCAAATTTGATAGAAAATTAATGGATCTTTTGAGAAAGGCTCCCCTCTTCAAATAATATCAATTTCAATCCCTCCGTCTTGTCAATACTTGACAATCCACCTCCCTTTAAAAAAGGGAGGAGTTTTTGGTTTAAGAAATATTTTAGCTCCCCTCTTTAGAGAAGAGGGGAATGAATTTCGACTAACAGGAGAAAGAAAGGGGAGATTGACCTTAATACCATAAGGTTAATGCCCACTATCGACTCTCCCCCTGGCTTGCCATTACATGGCAAGCTAACTCCCTTTTCCAACACGCGGATTGGTATAGTATTAGAAAAAGTTTAAACCACTTTTTAAAATACAAACGTTTAAAAAAAGAAACGTTGCTTTAAAGAAAACAAAAAGGTGAAGTTTGCTTTTTGGGTATTACTTGATGATCAATTTTCTGGTAGCCACTTTATCCCTCTCCACAACGCGCAAGATATACACCCCTTTATCCAAGTGGGATACGTTGAGTTCCTTGCCAAGGATAGTCGCTTTTAAGACCTGTGTTCCCAATACATCAAAAATATGTACTGTTTTTGGGGCATTGTCCGCAGTGGTAATGTAAATCTTTCCGGAAATGGTAGGATTAGGATATAGCTTAAACCCATCAATATCACCTCCCTGTCGGGATTCTTGGGAGAAACCAACGGCAACCATAAAGAAGAAAACAAGAGTGTAAAGTTGCTTCATATAGAGTTGGGGTTACAAAAGCTATACCACAAATATAAAAAATT
>CALEYA010000158.1 GCA_937926215.1 uncultured Croceitalea sp.
CGGTTGTACAGGAAAAAAAGAGGAGGAAAAGGAATAAAATACCACTATAGGTTACAATTGATATCCTTCTGGCAGGTAGCATGGTCTATTTTTAGCTACAATTTACCAAAACTATTCTAGGTACCCCATCTTTCGCATCCAGTCGTCGTTGAACATCTTGCCCACATACCTACTGCCATGGTCATGGAAAAGGACAACGACCACATCATCTTCTTTAAAATGTGCCTTTAATTGCAACAGCCCTTTTATGGCCGCACCTGCGGAATTTCCCAAAAACATGCCTTCTTCCTTGGCCAAACGCTGCGTATAGACCGCCGCATCCTTATCGGTCACCTTGGTAAAACCGTCTATAATTTCAAAACGAACGTTCTTTGGTAAAATATCCTCACCAATGCCTTCCGTAACATAGGGGTAAATCTCATTCTTGTCAAAAATTCCGGTTTCGTGATATTTTTTAAATACGGAGCCATAAGTGTCTATCCCCCAGACCTTAACCTTGGGATTCTTCATTTTAAGATAGGACCCCACGCCGGAGATTGTTCCCCCCGTACCTACGCCCACCACAAAATGGGTAATCTTACCTGCTGTTTGTTCCCAAATTTCCGGTCCCGTGCTCAAAAAATGGGCCTTGCAATTGCTGGGGTTATCATATTGGTTTACATACCATGAGTTGGGTATTTCCTTGGCCAGTCTTTTTGCGGTTGAGTAATAGCTCCTGGGATCTTCTGGGGCTACATCGGTAGGGCATACGTGAACTTGACTCCCAACCGCTTTTAGAATATCCACCTTTTCCTTGGATTGTTTATCGCTGATTACGCAAATCATTTTGTAGCCTTTGACCACGGCTGCCAAGGCCAAACCCATGCCGGTATTGCCAGATGTACCTTCTATAATGGTGCCGCCTGGTTTAAGTATACCGGCAGCTTCGGCATCCTCGACCATCTGTAAAGCCATACGGTCCTTCACCGAATTGCCCGGATTAAAGGTTTCATACTTGGCCAAAACCAAACAGGGCAAATCTGCCGTAAGCTTGTTCAATTTTATCAAAGGCGTATTCCCAATGGTTTCAAGGATGTTGTTCGCGTATTTCATATACCTGCTAAGTTAGCGGTTTGGATTAATTTTCTGTTCTTAAAATATTTTGATCGTACCTATTGGAACGGGCATGCCATTTGATGGAAGGCGAATAGCACTTGCCGTTTTGTCCTTACCACAAAGTGTTCCTTACGGTATACTGCTATTCAAACTTTATAGCTTTTACCGGGGAAATTTTAGAAACGGCATAAGAGGGTATCAATAGCATCAAAACGCAAAGCAACAACACGCCCAAATTAAGAAGGATTACCGTTCCAAAATCGATATGGACCGGAATAAACTCCACATAATATTCTTCTGGATTAGGGAATTTTAAAAATTGGAATCGCTGCTGTAAAAAGAGTATTCCCAGGCCGATGAGGTTTCCCCAAAAAAGCCCAATGGTAATAAGGTATGCCGCATTGTACAGAAATACTTTTCGAATGCTCCAATCTGGGGAACCCAAGGCTTTTAAAACCCCGATCATTTGGGTACGCTCCAAGATAAGCACCAGCAATGCCGTAATCATATTAATACCACCAACAATGATCATGATGCCAATGATGAGGGCCGTATTAAAATCGAACAGGGATATCCACTCAAAAATTTTGAAGTATTTATTTTTTAGGTTTCGGGTATCCAAATCCGATACGGTTTTCCCATAGATTTCCTTTGTTTTTGCATCGATCTGACTAAAATCTTCCAGATACACCTCAAAATTGCCCACCTCATCATTCTTCCATTTGTTCATCCGTTGAATATGCCTGATATCTACTAAGAGGTACGATTCATCCAATTCCTCAAAACCACTATCATAGATCCCTACTACGGTAAACTTTCGGTTATTTGGCGTTTTGGAAAGGTTTCCATCCTTTAAAAAAATAGAGAAGAACGTATCGCCCACCTTAAGTTGTAGTTTGTTTGCCAATATTCTGGACAGGAGCACTTCTTCATTGAGCTCCCCTAAAAAATTAGGTACCCTACCTGCCACTAAAAACTCCTTAAAGGTGGACCACTCGTAATCCTTACCTACGCCTTTGGCCAAAATACCTTCAAAGGTCTCCGCGGTACGTATAATACCTGCCTTAACGGCTACCCCTTGAACATGGGCTACCCCTTCTACGCCATCAAACTTGGGATAAAAAGACTGGTTTAAACTTACGGGAGCCAAAGAAACCTCCGAGGTATTGTTATCATAGTTAGAGATTTGGATATGGCCATTAAAGGCGGCCACCTTTTCCCTAATCTTTAATTGCAAACCTGCACTTGTGGCAATGGCAATCAGCATCATGACCAAGCCTATGGCAATTGCAGCAATGGCAATTTTAATTATAGGCGCAGAAATACTAATTTTATGTTCTTTCCCAGTTATTAGGCGTTTTGCTATAAAAAATTCTAAATTCACCGGATGCCCTTTTTTTTCAAATTCAAAAGTACAGTATTCTATTTAAGCATATGTTTTTTGACCTGCGGTCAAAAACAACTTAGGCACACACCAAAAACCGATACGCCCAAAGGAAAGGAACAAATTGTGGTTGCCGCCAACCGAACTGGAGCATATCTGCCCTCTATAACCGACAAAAGAATTGCCGTGGTCGCCAACCAAACTTCGGTTATTTTTAAAGATAAAGGACACGTCCATTTGGTAGATTCCTTAGTAAGTTTAGGCGTTAACATAAAAAAGGTATTTGCACCGGAACATGGTTTTAGGGGTACGGTGGATGCTGGGGAATTGGTGAACGATGGTACGGACACCAAAACGGGTTTGCCCATTGTATCCCTCTATGGGAAAAACAAAAAACCTCAGCCAGAACAACTTGCCAATATTGACCTTGTTCTTTTTGACATACAAGATGTTGGGGTACGTTTCTACACCTATATTGCCACCTTGCAATTGCTTATGGAAGCTTGCGCGGAAGCGGGAATTCCCGTGATTGTCCTGGATAGGCCAAATCCCAATGGCGGTTATGTTGATGGCCCCACCATGGAAAAAGAACATACCAACTTTTTGGGCATGCAGCCCATACCGCTTGTGCACGGGATGACCATAGGGGAATATGCAAGCATGATCAATGAAGAAGGTTGGCTGGCCAACCAAAAAAAGGTCAATTTGACCATAGTATCCTTATTACATTACGCACATGATTCCGTATACTCGGTGCCTATTAGACCTTCGCCCAACCTACCTAATGACCAATCCATAAACCTGTATCCCAGTTTGGGGCTTTTTGAAGGTACTCATGTAAATGCCGGACGGGGCACGGAATTTCAATTTCAGCGGTACGGGGCCTCTTTTTTGGATAGTACTTCTTTGGATTTTAAATATATCCCAAAACCTAATTTCGGTTCCAAATACCCCAAAGAAGAAGGAAAAACCTGTTTTGGGGAAGACCTCTCCACTGCGCCAAGAACGCACGAAGTTTCCTTAAAGTGGTTGCTAAAGGCCTATCACAACTGCACGGATAAATCCCAATTTTTTAAGACGGCCGGATTTACCAAACATGCCGGAACCAAAAAACTACAACAACAGATTGAAGCTGGGCTATCCGAAGCGGAAATTAAAGCAACGTGGCAAGCCGATATTGAAGCTTTTAAACGTATTAGGGAAAAATATCTCTTGTATCCGTAGAAAAGGATCAACTGGTCTTGGACTTGGCATAGCTGATGTATGCCAATCCTGCACTTGCAATGCCTCCACTAATACCGATCAAATAATCTCCTTCAACAATTAAGAAAATACCTGCTATAGTGCCGATGACACCCATTATCAAACCCCAATTATACCCTTTCTTCTCTTTCATTGGAATGCTATTTTACACTTCCCCTGTCGTGGGTTTTCTGTATTTATGGAACGGTTGTTTCAATAGACCGACGATACTCCCGTTCTCTTTCTCATCCGGAAAAGTATCTACCCCATAGGTAATTTTTTCGGGATCCAATTCCATGTACGTGCCAAAAAGACGGTCCCAAATGGAAAAAATATTTCCATAGTTGGAGTCCGTATAGGGCAGCACAAAATGATGGTGCACCTTATGCATATCCGGAGAAACGATAATCCAGCACAATGCTTTGTCCATTTTTCTGGGTAAACTAATATTCGCATGGTTAAACTGTGAGAGTACAACGGATAGACTTTGGTACAACATAATAATCCCCACGGGGGCACCCACGACAAAAACCCCGATCAAGGTAAACGTATATCGTATTAAACTTTCCAAAGGGTGGTGACGATTGGCCGTGGTAGTATCTACATTATGGTCGGAATGATGCACTAAATGTACCATCCAAAGCGGTTTTACCTTATGCTCTACCCAATGTGCCGTATAAGCTCCGATCAAATCCAACAAAAGCACACCTAACAACACGTAAAGCCACAAAGGCATTTGCGGTAGCCAATTAATGATCCCAAAGGAATTGGCAATAGTCCAGTCTGAGGTTTGCAACAACAAAAAGGCCAATGGAAAATTAACGATGATGGTCGTTAGCGTAAAAAAGAAGTTGGGTACCGCATGTCTCCATTTTTTATAAGTCACGCTAAAAAGAGGGACGATACCTTCCAAAATCCAAAAAAAAGTAATCCCGCCAACCAAAATAAAGCTCCGGTGCAAGGTGGGAATATTTTCAAAATAGGCCAATACTTGTTCCATACAACCAAATATAACAAAAACCCTAGGTCTTAATTCGCTTTTTCATCGCTTCTACAATATTAAAGGCCGCAGGGCATATGGCCACATTCTTTAAGGTCAACGTACTGATTTGATGAAACTTTTTACGATCCGTATGCGGGAATTCCCTACAGGCCTTTGGCCTAACCTCATAAATAGAGCAATAGTTATCCGCGCCTAAAAAAGTACAGGGAAGTCCTTGCAATACATAATCGTTATCCTCATCAAGATGCAAATATTTAGTAATGAAATCTACTGACTTCATTCTAAAAAATTTGGAGATACGGGTAATATCGGCGTCCGTAAAAAGCGGGCCCGTTGTCTTGCAACAATTGGCGCACGTTAGGCAGTCCGTACGTTCAAACTCTTCCGCATGCAGTTCTTGCATGATATAGTCCAAGTTTTTGGGAGGTCGTTTCTTAAGCTTGGTAAAAAACTTTTTATGTTCCGTCTGTTTCTGTGCCGCCTTTTTGGGCAATTCCTCTAAAATCGCTTTCATTCCTCTTTTAACAATAAAACCGCAGCCTCGTATAAGTCTCGGCTCCAATATTCGGAAACACCGGCAATTTCAGTAGAAAGCACTTGCTGTTTTTCCTTGATCCTAAGACCAACCCCGGAACTATAAAAATCATTTACTTCAACCTTTTGGCTTTCCGACAGTTGATCGCTATTGGTAATCAATTGGATCCCTGCCGCAGTTTCATAAAAGGACTGCATTTTATCAATATCATCGATAGTAAAGTGTTTCACATAGATAGGGACCAAAAGGTCCTTAATCTCTTTTAAGGCTTTTTCCTCGTTATTGGCTAAATATGCCCATCCATTGCCGTTCTTATCAGATTTCGGGAATTGTTTTTCCATAAGGTTCAAAAGCTCCCGGTAGGCATTCTGATACTGTTTTATGGTCCCGTTGGTCTCTAAATAACTGGAAACTTTAGGAATGATTTCTGAATCTTGTCCGTTCAAGTTCAAGGAAATCAGGATTATGGTAAAAACTAAAAGCTTGGTGTAATTCATAAGGAAGCTATTTATACTTTTTTGATTTGCTGAAAAAATCTTCGTTTGAAGCCTTTGGATTTTCCAATACTCCTAGCGCACAAGCCTTAACCGTACTAAAAACCCACAATTTTCATCAAAATCCAAAGGAGTTCAACAAATAAAAAAGGAACTTTGGCTCAAAATACAAATAATTACGCTTTGGATATTTTTGGAAAAGCCCTTTTAGATTATCAACATGAAAAATATACGGAGGATATCAAAACCTTTTCTTCTTTGGATGAAGAAGATATCATACCCCTTCCCTACCTCTTTCGTTCTTACCAAGAAATGCCTAAACTAGAACAAAAGGCCCTTCAACTTTGTAAAGGACAAGTTTTGGATATTGGCGCAGGAGCCGGAAGCCATAGTCTTTGGCTGCAACAAAATGGAAAGGAAGTGACCGCGCTTGATATTTCTGCGGGCGCCATACAAACATGTCAACTAAGGGGCATAAAAAAAACACTCCATATGGACATCCTTTCCTATTCTGGAATAAAATTTGATACCTTATTGTTGTTAATGAACGGCATTGGAATCGTAGGCAAATTGTCCAATTTAAAAAACTACTTGGTACACCTAAAATCAATAGTAGCGAATGATGGCCAAATTTTAGTAGATTCCAGCAACATTATTTACATGTTCGAGCAAGATGATGATGGCGGGTATTGGATTCCCCAAACCACGGACTATTATGGGGAGGTAAGTTTCCAAATGGAATACAAAGGAAAAATGGGACCCTCTTTTAATTGGTTGTATCTAGATTTTGAGACCCTAAAAAGAAGCTGTTTTTTAGAAGGTTTTAACTGTGAACTTGTAAGCGAAGGGGAACATTACGACTATTTAGCAAGGCTTAGTCCTTTATAATAATACAAATACATAATTCCCGTTATGTTTTAATATAAGAACTTATGATGAAGAAAATCGCTTTTTATTTTTGTTCCTTTTTGATGGTATTCGTTTTTGCATGCTCCAATGACGCAAACAATTCGGAAGAAACCAGCGAAACACCGGAAACACCACAAAACCCAACGCAACTTTTTCCAGCGAATTTCCAAGCAACCGGATCTTCCGCCAATGACATCCTTTCCAACACCAATTTTGATAGACTTCTTATTGAAATAGCCTATGTAGAAGGTTTTAGGCCAACCACAAACGCCATAAGTGCCTTTACCACGTTTATTAGGGAGTTTAGCTTTAAGCAATTTATTGAACTTCGATTTACGGAATTGGAATCCCCCAATGATGAAGACAATGAATTTACCATAGAAGAAATCTCAGATCTTGAAATTGCAAACCGTACTGCCTACAATGATGAGAATACTTTAGCTATTTATATCTTTTTTGCCGATGAGCCTAATGAAGGTGATGATTTGGATGAAGGTTTGGTTACGCTTGGTGCCGTTTACAGAAATACATCCATGGTTATTTTTGAAAGTACCATTAGAGTCTTATCCAGCAGATTCAACTCCGTAACACTTAGTGATATTGAGGAAGCTACACTGGAACATGAGTTTGGACATCTGTTCGGATTGGTAAATCTTGGAACCGTGGCCATTAACGATCATGAAGATCCTGAAGCTGAAAACCATTGCATAATAGACCCTTGCTTGATGCGCGGCGAATTGGTTTTCCAAGTGCCGGGTTCTGAAGTTTTTAAAAGCCAAAACGCAAAAACTGCATCAGCTTGCAATTTAAATGGTATGGATTTGATGCGTCAAATGGAATCAAGGGTAGCACGTAGCTTAGCTGCAGTTCCCGAATTGGACGATGAATGCCAGTTAGATCTCGCAGGAAATGGTGGAAGATCTGCATTGGATAATTAAGGGATGTTCAAATACTTATGGGTCTGTAAGGAAACCTTCCATTTTGGGTTTTGCATAACGTAATCCACTATTAATGGTGTCACTTTCTCTCGTACGCTCCACTCCGGTTGCAAGTATAAAATGCATTCCTTGTTAGTTTTGGCAGCTTGTTCTTCCGCAAAAATCAAATCGTGTTTATTGTAAACGATAACCTTAAGTTCGTGGGCTTCTTCATAAATAGCGCCAACGGGTAGTTTATTCTTTTTAGGGGAAAGGCAAATCCAGTCCCAAACCCCGGTTAAGGGGTATGCCCCGGAGGTTTCTATATGGATATTTAAATGCCGTTCCTTAAGACCTTTGGTCAGCGGACCCATATCCCAAGTCAATGGTTCCCCACCCGTAATGACGATAGTATCTGAATAGGTTGCGGCATTGTCAACAATTGCTGCAATAGCGGTAGGCGGATGTGTTGCGGCATTCCAACTTTCTTTTACATCACACCAATGGCAACCAACATCGCAGCCTCCAATTCTAACAAAGTAGGCCGCCGTTCCTTTATGGAACCCCTCACCTTGAATGGTGTAAAATTCTTCCATAAGGGGAAGCATCTCCCCTTTTTCAACCAAAGCCATTACATCTTCTGTACCCATCCGGCAAAGATAATTTGGAATTCGGGAATTTCTGGGCGTTTTACCCTCGGATTTTCAGCATTGGTGTTTCGTCCCTCAACAACCGTTGGATAGGCCCAGTGTATTTTGGTATGGATTATAAGATATCCTTTATTTTACCGCAATAACATCAATCTCAATTTTTGCATTCCTTGCCAGGCCGGCAGCAGCAAAGGTGGTTCGCGCGGGCTTTTTGACCATATACTGGGAATACACTTCATTAAAGGCCCTAAAATCATCCATGGTACTTAAAATTACGGTACACTTTACCACATTGTCCAAAGTCATCCCATGTGTTTGCAATACTGCCTTTATATTTAACAAAGCCTGTTCCGTTTCCGCTTTTATCCCTCCTTCAACCATCTCACGTACGCTATGGTCCATGCCTATTTGACCTGCCAAAAAGAAAAGATTACCCGCCTGGACGGCATCACTAAAGGGGGCGTTCTGCTTTTTTACTTCGTGGGATTTATGAAAAACAAGGGAAGTCCCTTCTTGCGCGGTCAAAGGCAATAGGCCTACAACCAACAGGACCAGTGCGGTAGTATACCAATATAATTTCATGATACTGATTTTTAGATTTGCTTAAAATTACCCTATTTTTATCGGAAATTGGAGGTAATGGATAACAAAGAGAAATTCTTTGATCATATAGAAAAAGGGTATACTACAAAAGGCGACTTTATTACCATGGGGGCAGGCATGGTGGACGGGGAAACCGTAAACAAAGCCTTTATCAAGGTGCCGCTCAAAACCTTGAACAGGCATGGATTGATTGCGGGCGCCACAGGTACCGGAAAAACAAAAACGCTCCAAGTCATCGCCGAAAACCTTTCTAAAAAAGGTATTCCAGTACTTTTAATGGACCTTAAAGGCGATTTAAGTGGTATTGCCCAACCTAGTCCGGGCCATCCAAAAATCGATGAACGCCATGAAGCTATTGGCCTCCCGTTTGAGGCTAGCGGCTTTCCCGTGGAAATCCTATCGCTTTCCGAACAAGACGGGGTGCGGTTGCGCGCCACGGTTTCAGAATTTGGTCCTGTACTCCTTTCTAGGATTTTGGACCTAACGGTAACACAAGAGGGTATTGTTGCGGTAGTCTTTAAGTATTGCGATGACAACAAACTTCCCCTTCTGGACCTTAAGGATTTTAAGAAAGTACTGCAATATGCCACGGGAGAAGGAAGAAAAGAATTTCAAGCTGAATATGGTAGGATCTCCACCAGCTCTACGGGAACTATCCTTAGAAAAATCATTGAGCTGGAACAGCAAGGTGCGGACCGTTTCTTTGGGGAGAAGTCCTTTGAAGTGGACGATTTGACCAGAATTGATGAGAACGGAAACGGCTATATCAATATTATTAGACTTACGGATATCCAGGATAAGCCTAAACTGTTCTCCACGTTTATGCTGAGCCTTTTGGCCGAAATCTATGCCACTTTTCCAGAACAAGGGGACAGTGACCGTCCAGAGCTGATTCTTTTTATCGATGAGGCCCATCTGATATTCAAGGAAGCTTCCAAAGCCTTATTGGATCAAATAGAGAGTATCGTAAAGTTGATAAGGTCCAAAGGGATCGGGCTTTATTTTGTTACCCAAAACCCAACGGATGTGCCAGATGCGGTATTATCACAATTAGGCTTAAAGGTGCAACATGCGCTACGTGCCTTTACGGCAAAAGACCGAAAAGCCATAAAATTAACGGCAGAAAACTATCCGGATTCTGAATTTTACGATACTAAAGAAGTGTTGACTTCCTTGGGTATCGGGGAGGCACTTATTTCCGCTTTGGACGAAAAAGGACGCCCTACCCCATTGGCGGCAACCTTATTGCGGGCTCCTATGAGCAGGATGGACGTGTTGACAAACAAGGAATTGGATCACGTGCTTGACGGATCAGAACTCATTAAAAAATACAATGAGGAAATAGATCGGGAGAGTGCCTACGAAATTCTGAACGGAAAGATTGAAAAGGCCGAAAAAGAGGCAGAAAAGGAAAAAGCGAAACCCGCTGCAAGAAGAAGCTCATCAAGACGCAAAAGTACCCGCATGAACCCGGTTGTAAAAGTATTGACCAGTGCAACCTTTATACGGGGCGTGCTTGGGGTTTTGAAAAAAGTAATTCGTTAATATAGAACTGTTGAAGAAAATACATTCCCTTTTTATCGTAGTGCTGTTAGTGTTAAATGCCTGTGCTAAAAAAGATCCGACCTTCCTAATTACGGAAACCACAGTTGGACCGGTAAGCAGTACCACCACCTTGGACGAATTGGAAAGTCTTTTCGCCAATGATTCCATCGTACAGGATACCTTAAATTCCAGCGTAAAGACCGTCGTAAAAAAAATACAGGTCTTTGAAAAGGAAGGGCTTCCATTGTTGGTCCTTACCCCATCTACGGACAGCATACAGACCATAGAGAACATTCAGGTTTTAGACCCGCGTTATACTTCGGATAATGGGATATCGCTCATTAGCACTTTCAAGGATATTCAGGAAAAATATACCATCAAAAAAATAGTGACCACCCTAAATAGCCTGGTTATTTTTCCGAAGGAGAGCAATCTCTATTTTACTATCGACAAAACGGAACTCCCCTATAACCTTAGGTTCAACCAACCTGATATAGAAGCGGTGCAAATTCCCGATGGTGCCAAAATCAAATATTTAATGGTTGGGTGGAATTAAATTTCTAATACAATACCTTTAGATTTGAACAAAAAATACACCCTTCAAGAAAACCCATTTATAGTTCCAACAACTGACGGAAAATACATTGGGGAACATTTTGGCTTAGCTACCAATGGGGATAGGAATATAAGTATTGCCCATATGAAAGCTCCCCCGGGATGGAGCGAGCCTTTTCAAACGCCAGAGTTTGATGAATATACGTTTATCATCAAAGGCAAAAAACAGTTTATTATTGACGGGGAGACTATTGTGTTAAACGAAGGGCAATCCATCAAAATACCTAAAAACACCCGCGTACAATATTCCAATCCGTTTGGGGAAACATGTGAATACTTGGCGGTTTGCAACCCTGCCTTTGATATGGCCACCGTACATAGGGAAGAGGCATAAGGGCCTTTGTTTTTCGGATATAGGGGGATACCACCTATTCCAAACCGTACCTTGTTCTGTGCGCTATTACTTTTGGACTGTGGGACTGCATCCAAGCGGTGAGTTCTAAAAGCTTATCCACATAAGCTTCACCAAAATCCGTAAGTTCATACTCCACCCTAATGGGCACCTCCGGATATGCCTTTCTAGTGATGTAACCGTCCGCTTCAAGGGCCTTTAAACGTTGACTTAATACTTTGTTGGAAATTCCATAGACGTACTTTTTGAGTTTATTGAAGCGTAAAACGGGAAAATATCCCAACCACAACAAAATCAATATGCTCCATTGGTCCGAAGCAACGGACATCACGTCACGCACAGGGCAAAGTTCCGGAGGGTTCTGGTAGTCAATATGCCCAAACATTTTTTCTAATTTTTTTGTGCGGCTAACTGTTTGATTATCAATATTAGTTTCCATAGTACTACTTGGTTTTGGTAACGAACCCTGCATTTTTTAATGAAATAAGCAGTATTTTAGTTTCAAATATAGAGTAAGTTACAAAAAGTAACCAATATGAAACAACTTATAGCCAAGATCCTTCCCCTAGCCTATGGGAAGCTCTTTAATTTTTTGGTCCTTTTCAATAAAACCGAAGCGGCAAAACTGTCCTTTAAAGTATTCTGTACCATTAGAAAAGGAAGGGTAAAACCCGAACAGCGTGATTTTCTCGACGCTGCAAAACTGCCTATGGAGCAGATCGAAGAACACCAAATACAATCCTATCAATGGAAAGGGAATGGACCGACTGTATTATTGATCCACGGTTGGGAGAGCAATGCCCATAGATGGCGTAACCTTATTCAAAAACTGCAGGAATATAAATTCAACATTATTGCCTTTGACGCTCCTGCCCACGGGCATTCCAGTGGCAAATACCTGCACGTGCCCCTATATTCCATTTCTACCCGTTATATGATGGACAAACACAAACCCACGGCCATTGTGGCGCATTCCGTTGGGGGTATGACCACCTTGTTCGACCACTATAAAAATCCGGAATCTTCAGTTGAAAAAATCGTGACGATAGGTGCCCCTTCCGAATTTTCAGCCTTTATGGATCATTATCAACAACTGATCAAGTTCAATGACAAGGTCAGAAAGGCCATGGATATCCATCTAAAATCATGGCTCGGTTTTCATTTTCATGAATTTTCAAGCCTTCGCTTTGTAGCTAACAACACTAAACAAGGCATGCTTTTTCATGACACGGAAGATAAGCAAGTAGCCTATGCGGCATCCCAGAGCGTACATAAACACTGGAAAGGAAGTCAGCTGGTAACGACTACCGGTTTAGGCCACTCCATGCATCAAGAAAAAGTAAATAGCGACATTATTGCCTTTTTGAATTCGTAAACACTCCAAGGAAAACCTAAGGGCAGTTAGGTTTAAATCTTGATTATCACCTAAAAACCTGCAAATGCTTGTATGGTATATGGCCAATAGTTTTTATTTTTAATGCATGAGTGCCATCCAACCCTTTCACGTAGCCATACCAGTACACAATCTTGCAGCTTGCAGAACCTTTTATAGGGAGGTTTTGGAGTGTGAAGAAGGAAGGAGCAGTGACCATTGGGTGGATTTCAATCTTTTTGGGCATCAAGTCGTTATTCATTACAAACCCAAAACTGCGGAAGAACTACACACCAATGCCGTAGATGGTAAAAATGTTCCCGTACCGCACTATGGTGTGGTCTTGGCTTGGGATACCTTTAAAGAATTTTCGGAACGCCTTAAAGCCAAAAAAGTAGCCTTTGTCATTGAGCCTTATATCCGTTTTAAAGGCGAAGTGGGCGAACAAGCCACTATGTTTTTCTTGGATCCTGCGGGCAACGCCTTGGAATTTAAAGCATTTAAGGATATGGGGCAATTGTTCGCCAAATAGCTGGTTTTTTATTCCCAATAGGCGGCAATCAGCGTTTTTTCAGTTCCAAATCCACTTGTATCCATATAGCATCTGCAATTTTATTGCGGACTATTTTGGGAATTTCAATATCAAAGTCGGCCGGGTCAACCTTAAATTTAGCTTTTAGACTGATAACATTACCCACTTGCTTTACAAGCCCCGTTGTGGTTACTGATGTTGCTTTTCCTCTAATCGTTAGCAAGCCTTCCAATGTTCTCTTTTGGGGTTTTTCCGATAATTCGCCTAAAACAAACTCCGTTAGCTTTCCTTTAAAGGTCGCTTTGGGGTATTTCTGCGATTCGATGTAGTTTTCATTAAAATGCTCCTCCATGAGGGCAATCTTAAAACGAAAACCCCGTATTAAGGCCAATGCCGCTATCTCCCCATTTTCTGTATTCAAAATTGCCGAAACCCCATCATTGGTTCCTTTAATTTCTTCAAAGGAGGATACCGACGCTTCAAAAACTACTTTTCCCTCTTTGGTGAGGAACTTGGTTTGTGAAAATCCCGATTCCATAAAAGAAAGAACCACAATTATATATACTAACAGCTTAAATACGGAATTCATGCTTCTTATTGATTTACAAAGCCTTCGTCTACCCATTGCTGTATGAGGGCCCTCGTGTTTTCTGGCAAAAGTCCGGCTGGGGGCATAGGATTCGATAAACTATTGATCCTCCCCAAAAGGTCGCGATTCTCTACATTGGAACGGATTTCCTCCAAAGTAACCAGTGGCTGGGGTGCACTGTTTCTGGGAGGATTGGAATGACACTCGTTACAGGCATTCTCAAATATGGGCCGTATGGTCGCTTGAAAGGTTACCGGTCCATTGGAAACCGAAACAAGGTCTTCTTCACTGTCATTCACGCAGGAAAACAAAATGAAGCTTCCTAAAAGGCAAAACCCATTTCTTATGATATTTTTAATAGTTTTAGTCGACATTTGATACATGTAGCTTTTTTGTCGATAAATACAGAAAATCTTACTGCTTAACTTCATCCCAATGCCTATAAAAAAACGTATCCTTTACGTCTTATTGTTGTTAACGTTCTCTGGAGGATTTATTGCCTATACCTACCTCTATAAACCACATAGAACTATTGAAAAGGAAACGGCCAAGTTTGAACTTAAGGCCAAAAAAATTATCCGATCCTTCTTGGACGACCAAGAATTGGCCAATGACACTTATTTAAACCAAACACTGATCATTACGGGAAATATTACCGAAATTGACCAAAACACCATCATCGTGGATGACCAACTCTATGCCCGTTTTGGGGAGCCCTTAACAGCAAAAGAAGGTCATACCGTACGATTTAAAGGACGATGCATAGGTTATGACGATTTATTGGAGGAACTTAGATTTGACCAATGCCACCTTCTGGAACACCATTAAATAAACGACTATGTTTACCGCAATGAAAAAACAAACCGCTTCTCTATTTGCACTTTTTGCAGGACTGCTCTGTACCCATGCCCAAGATGATCTACTGGAAGAATTGGAATCTGAAAATAAGGTCGATTCCACCCAGCTCACCGTACCATCCGCGTTTAAAGCATTAAAAATCGTGAATTTTGAATCTACCAAACTAGCGGACAAAGGGGATTTTTACTTTATCGTGGCCCACCGTTTTGGTAGTGTGGAAAATGGTTTTGATGATCTGTTCGGTCTGGACAATGCCGTCACCAAACTGTCATTTTTATATGGCTTTACGGATTGGCTTAATGTTGGTATTGCCCGCAGTTCTTTTCAAAAAACCTATGGTCTGCATGCCAAGTACAAGTTGTTGACCCAAACCGAGGATGGATTCCCGGTCAATGTTACGGGCTACAACCTTTTTACCGTAAATACGGAATTAGATCGGGCTTTTTTACCCTTGCTGGAATTTGACAATCGATTGGCGTACACCTGGCAAATCCTTATTTCCAGAAAATTCTCCGATTCGTTTTCGTTTCAATTGGCCCCTTCCTTACTTCATGAAAACCTGGTTTCTTTTATTCCCCAGGATAATACCCAGTTTATTTTAGGTTTTGGGGGGCGTTACAAAATAAGCAAGCGAATGAGCATTAATGCGGACTATGGTTGGCATTTGAACCGGGCTACCGATTCCCCGTTCAACAATTCCCTTTCTATTGGTGTGGACATTGAGACTGGGGGACACGTATTCCAATTGCACTTTACCAATGCCCAACCTATGTTTGAAAATGGCTTTCTGGCCAATGGCACCGGAGACTGGACGGAAGGTGTCTTTTTCTTTGGGTTCAACCTTAGCCGTGTATTCTAAGGCCTCCGTATTTTTTGCCTATCGATACCTCCAACTTGTAAGGTCGGCATCCTTTGGGGCGCTTTTAGCGATCCGCTCCATTATTTTTGGAACATACATGCTATTGTATCGCAATCGGGTGACATGGTTTGGTTGGTCTGGGTCGCCGTTCCAGCAGTGTTCTGCCCTATCCCCGTATAACACTTCCCCATCATAATACGGATCGGTAGTGTTCTCCAAAAAATCCTCCATGAGGTATACTGCATTGTTCAGGTAATAATTGTCCATATCCCCACAGTAGATATGGATTTTTCCTTTTAAATCTGCCCCCAACTTATCCCAATCGCGCTCTAAAATGTGCCTAAGATCATAGTTAGTTTTCCAGTATTCCGCCACCTCTTTGTTGATGTCTCCAGTTTTTTTGTCCCAAATACGTTCTGGATAGCCCTCACTATTTTGGGGCGAATAGGTGGCTTCCCAAATATCCCATTGTTTTCCAGAGCGGGACTTGGTACCCAACACCAGCTCCAAATGGTTTTCATCCTTTATTGTAGAAGTTATCTGCCCTAAATAATCGCGATGAGCGGGTACTTCCAGCTTTTTATTATCGCTCTTATAATAGTAGGCGTTTTCATCTTCATAAATATTGGTCAAACAATAGGCCCTAAAATCTATGGGGTCTGGGCAAGCGGCAAAACACCCGTTGTATTCTTGGGGATACTTTACCTGCACCGCCAAGGCCTCCCAGCCTCCGGTGGAACCTCCATATAAAAAACGGGACCATCCTTCCCCAATTCCCCTAAATTCCTTTTCTATGTGTGGAATGAGCTCATGGGTGATGGCATCGCCATACGGGCCCTGACTGGCAGAGTTAACGGCATACGAATCATCATAATAGGGGGTTGGATGCTGTATTTCTATAATAAGAAACCTTGGAAAATCCGGTTCGTTCCAGCGTTTGTAAAAATCATACGCTTCTTGTTGCTGAAAAATATTATAGCCATCTACCCCAAAACGTTCCGAATATTCAGGTTTTGTTTCCGGATCTGGCGGGCTTGTCCTAAATCCACCAAAATCATTGGGAAAATGACCATGGAATACCATTAAGGGATACTTGGCTTCCGGGTGTTCTTCAAATCCTTTGGGCAATAACACATGGGCACCCAAGTACATATCACGCCCCCAGAACTTGGATAGTTTTTCTGATTTTATTTTGATATGCTTGATCCATGGGGTATCTTCTGGCTCCGGTATGGGAGGTATTACCTTATCCATAACCACTTGAAACTTCTGGGGATTTTTGGAGTCAATAGTGATTTTAAAGGGTTCGCTATATACATTGCCAGGCGAGCGGTTCCATTGTTGCCCTTCCCCATTGTCCATCGGCAATTTTACGGTATGGCCGGTAGCTAGTTTAAAGGTCTCATAAGTATGTAAAAGGGCTTGCACATAGTAGCTTCCATCGGGTACGTCTGCCAAACTGGAATGGGGAAACCCAAATACGGATGCATCAAAAATCATGTTGTCCCCATTGGCCATACCTTCCACATCCATTCCAAAAATAAGCTGTGCATTCAATCCAGAATTGATTTGAAAGCGAGGTTCTTCTTCACCATTGGTGGCCAACATGAGTAACAAACGGCCTTCTTTGGCAGCACCCTCCGGTAGTTCTCCCAAAGAAACTTCAAAAGAAATGGCTTCCTTATTTTGAGTACCACAACTTAGGAGAATAAGGAACAGAATAAAAGGGAATACGTTGGTTTTCATAATGGATGGTTTTTTTGACAAAGTAGCTCAGGGCTGGCCCTAGAAACATCTTAATCTCGTTTATCGAGTAGAAGATAGTGAATTTGTTCCTAGGGAGTTACATACGAATAGCCACAAAAAATACGTTGAACTATAGTATGTTAAAAGGAAGTTTACCCCAAAATACCCTATTATGAAGAAGCTATGTTACCTATTCTTGATTGCTTTTGCTTTTCTAGCCGTAAGCAGTTGTACCAACGACGAGGGAGAACAAGACGTTGAGTTACTCAATCCAAATGAGGAAACGCAACAAGAAAACTAGGCGTTTTTACGGTTGTTATGTCGCTCACGGGCAAGTAGCGTATTTTTAAGCAGCATGGCTATGGTCATTGGCCCTACACCCCCCGGGACCGGGGTAATATAGGAAGCTTTAGGGCTTACCTGGGCAAAATCCACATCACCGGTAATGTAGTAGCCTTTTTCTTTGGTGTCGTCCGGTACGCGGGTAATACCAACATCTATAATGACCACGCCTTCTTTGACCATATCCCCTTTTAAAAAGTCGGGTACCCCCAAAGCAGATACGATAATATCCGCATCTTTGGTAAACACTTCCAAATCTTTGGTTCTACTGTGGGTGAGTGTTACGGTGGAATTCGCTGCCTTACCCTTTTGACTCATCAATATGCTTATAGGCCTGCCTACAATATGGCTCCTGCCAATGACTACGGTATGCTTTCCTTGGGTATCCACATCGTAACGTCTTAGCAATTCCATGATGCCATAGGGCGTAGCCGGAATAAAGGATTCCATATCCAAGGCCATTTTCCCAAAATTGGTAGGGTGAAAGCCATCTACGTCCTTATCCGGATGTACGGCCATCAATACCTTTTCCTCATCAATGTGCTTGGGTAACGGTAACTGCACGATATAACCGTCTATAGCATCGTTATTGTTCAATGCCTCCACTTCCTTTAACAGGGCTGCCTCGGTGGTTTCACTTGGCAAATGGATGAGCGTACTCTCAAAACCTATTCGCTTACAAGAACGCACTTTACTCCCCACATAGGTTAAACTGGCCCCATCGTTCCCGACCAAAACGGCGGCCAAATGTGGTACTTTCTCCCCGTTTTCCTTCATTTGGGAAACGACCTCCGCAATTTCATTTTTGATATCGTTGGATACTTTTTTACCGTCTAATATTTTCATGGATACTTTCTTATGGCTGATGGGCTAACTAAACCCAACAACTTCTAACTCTTGTCTCTTGTCTCTTAAAACTACTTCATATTCTGCATCATCTGCATCATCTTTTTACCGCCACCTCCTTGCATCATCTTCATCATTTTGCTCATTTGCTCAAATTGCTTTAAAAGCTGATTTACATCTTGAATGGTTCTCCCGCTACCTTTGGCAATCCGCTTTTTTCTGCTTGAATTCAATTTTGACGGATTGGAGCGTTCGTCCGGCGTCATGGAGTGGATGATGGCCTCAATATGCTTAAAGGCATCATCATCGATATCCAAACCTTTTAAGGCTTTTCCCATACCGGGGATCATGCCCATAAGGTCCTTCATATTCCCCATTTTCTTTATTTGTTGGATCTGGCTCAGGAAATCATCGAACCCAAAACGGTTCTTGGCAATCTTCTTTTGGATTTTTCTGGCCTGCTCCTCATCAAACTGCTCTTGGGCACGCTCTACCAAGGAAACCACATCACCCATGCCTAAAATTCGGTCGGCCATACGGGAGGGATAGAAGACATCAATAGCTTCCATTTTTTCTCCTGTACCTATGAATTTAATGGGTTTGTCCACTACGGATTTAATGGAAATCGCCGCACCACCACGGGTATCCCCGTCCAGTTTGGTTAAAATGACCCCATCAAAATTCAATACGTCATTAAAGGCTTTTGCCGTATTCACCGCATCTTGCCCCGTCATGGAATCTACCACAAAAAGGGTCTCTTGCGGACTTATCGTTTTATGGATATTGGAGATTTCCCCCATCATCTGCTCATCGACTGCCAAACGACCCGCGGTATCGATGATGACTACATTGGCCCCAATGGTTTTGGCATGCGCCACCCCATTTTTGGCGATGGAGACCGGATCTTGGTTTTCCCTATCCGAATATACCTCAACCCCTATTTGCTCGCCAACCACGTGCAACTGATCGATCGCCGCCGGGCGATAGACATCACAGGCTACCAGAAGTGGTTTTTTGGTCTTTTTGTTCTTTAAATAATTGGCCAATTTACCGGAAAAAGTGGTCTTACCGGAACCTTGTAAACCGGACATTAAAATAACGGAGGGACTTCCCGTAAGGTTAATTTCTTCGGCATCACCACCCATAAGTTTGGTAAGCTCATCCTTTACAATTTTAACCATCAACTGCCCCGGCTGCAGATTGGTCAAAACGTTTTGACCCATCGCTTTTTCCTTAACCGTATTCGTAAACTCCTTGGCTATCTTAAAATTGACATCCGCATCCAGAAGTGCACGTCTAACTTCCTTTAATGTTTCCGCAACATTGATTTCCGTTATCTGGCCGCGACCTTTTAAAACGTGTAATGCCTTATCTAACTTTTCGCTTAAATTATCGAACATGGGCTTTCTGCATTTAATTTTGAAGAAGCACAAATTTAAGAAATACCAATGGATTGTCTTAAACCTCTGCCCTTTAATCTAACGTAGCTTTAGCAATCCTTAAATTCTTAAAAAACAAAAGGGACAACTTTTAAAAGTTGTCCCTTTCTTAGAGATGTGGGGCAAAAAAGGTTATTGCTTTCTTTCGAAGATCAGGATGTCGACACTTCCATCTCCACCGCTTTCGCTTCGCAATTCCAGTACATCCGTTGTTACTTCGGTAATTTCCCAGTCGTCGGTCAATTCACCAAAGGTTGCATCATTGGCAAAATTTAAGTAGAATCTTAAGTCTTGGTCACTATCTCTGATCACCCTCCAAAGTCCTGCAATAATTGGGTCATCATTAATGGACACTTCTACTTGGTGCCTGTTGGAGAAACTGAAATCTTGACCATCAAAGTTTTCAGTCATATCAACACCGCCCTCTGAATATCCGGCTACATTCCATTGACCGCCTAGTAGTATGTTCCTGATTTCCGCAACATCCATGTCCCCAGCATTATCATCACATACCCTTTGTAAGATCAGTTCGTATCCAATTTCCGGCACTTCGAATCGCAACCTTTCATTGGTAAGGTCCCTTAGCGGCCAATTGAAATTCACGGCTGGTTCTTCACCAAACGTAATCAATAATGCCAACTGTCCTTCTTCATTGGGGCCTATCTCCCAACTACCTTCTGAAGTGGTAATACCGTTACCTAAGGTTACCAAACCTTCTCCCATAAAATTGAACTCATAACCCAGAAGTCTTTCTATTTCCTCTCCTTGGTTCTTTACTTTTTTGATGATCCACTCACATTCCCTTAAAATATTACGCAAGGAATCTGGATCTACGTTACCATCATCTTCACAATCTTTTTCTAGGACAACAAATTGTTCTTGATCATTTACCAACTTTATACGGTCTTCCCTGCACTCTGCTATGCTCCATCCCCCATTGATAGGCGCAATAGGCCCAAATAGGTCGTTGAACTGGAGACCGTTATCCGTGGTTGCCCAGTTACCCTCATCTACGGCCATTCCGCTAGCATCAAAGGCATGAATGTTTCTGTTGGAGAAATCTATGATTCCTTCGAAATTTAAATCAAGATTCGTATCTGCAACTTGCCAAACACAGTTTTCCAAATAATCTGCTACGGTTTCAATATCACAATCATCTTGACCATTTCCATCGTCTTCACAACGTTGCTCTAGGATAATCCTATTACCAGCATCGGAAAACAATTTGATGGTATGATCTCTGATCTCATAAACCAACCACTCCAAGTTGAAATCCACTAGGGTATCAAACTCCAAGGTCAACAATGGTCCGCGATCCGTAAACGTAGCGCTCCACTCACCATTTAACATATTCCCTTCCCTATCCTGAACGGTAACGGAACCATCTTCCATAAAGTTCATTAAGAATCGCTCATATTGTTCCGTTGCATCTACGCTGTTACGTACGACTTGGGTCACCAACCATGGGCATTCCGTTAGGCAAAAATCAAAACGTTCTTCGTCAAAATCATCATCGTTAAAATCGTCATCATCATCTTCATCACAGGCATCTTTGGCCGCTTCCAGTGTTCTGGCCAATTCTGCATTGCTGTCTACGACCACTTCCGTCCCATCTGCTTTTACCAAAGTCAATGGAAAATCAAAACCTACCAAAGTACCTACTTCCAATTCATCAATAAAATTGCGAAGTTCACGATCACTATTTACCGTGACCCTAGCTGTAATCTCGTTATCAATATCAAAAGTGAACAGGGTAATGGGGTAGACAAAATCGATACATTCCACATCCTCATCCTCGCCACCTTCCAAACAACTTGCGGCCAATTCCCGCAACGCCTCTTTGCTCTCGATGACGATCTGGGAAAAGTCCCCAAGGGTAATGGTAATAGGGAAAATGATATCCAAGATATCATCATCCGTATCAAACTCATCAAAAATCTCTTCGATTACTTCTAAATCCTCAACGGAATCAATAGTAATCTGTACCCCACCAATTTCTACGGTATAAGGGAACTCAATGGCCAAACAACTGGCGCCATCAACAATATTGTCAAAAGAACCATCCTTGTTGGTCGTCTGCTGAATGAGCTGGGTGGTTACGGAACCTACCTCAATAGTGTCCGCGCTTGGCTCATTATTTACTTCTTCGAACTCTTCTTGGCAAGCAGTGAAAAACAAACTTGCAATTACGAGGATGCTGTACATCCATTTGTCTACATATTTTTTCATAGCGATTTGGATTTATTTTTTGGTTACTACAATGCTAAAACAATCTTTCGTAGGAAAACCCTACCTGGATTTTCAATTTTTTTTAAAATATCTTTGTACCACCCAGCAAATAACCGGCAATGGACAATGTTTGTGAAGAGCGCACCTTTAGCTCTGTCTTTAAGACCAATTCCAAAACGATTTTCAATTACATATATTATAAATATGGTAATGAGGAAAAAGCGCACGATGCCGTACAAGAGGCATTTGTAAAGCTTTGGGAGAATTGTGCCAAGGTAACTACGGAAAAAGCAAAGTCGTATTTATATACTGTTGCGAACAATCTGTATTTGAATGTTTTGAAAGCGGAAAAAGTGCGGTTTAAATATGCCGAACAGCATAAGGGCGGGGCTTCTGCGGAGTCTCCTGAGTTTGTTTTGGAAGAAAAAGAGTTTCAGCAAAAGTTGGATGGTGCCTTGAACGCTCTGCCGGAAAACCAACGGACCACGTTTTTATTAAATAGGGTCGATGGAAAAAAATATGCGGAAATAGCCGCTTTGGAAGGGGTTAGTGTAAAAGCCATTGAAAAGCGGATGCATTTGGCGCTTAAAAGCTTACGGGAAAAGATTGAAGGGATTTAGTTGTTGGATGTTAGAGTTTAAGAAATAGGAGACAAGAGAAAGGAGACAAGAACCAAGAAAAAAGGGATATTTTGAAACCCAATCTTGAAAATTGAGACTATGTCTGAACTTGATTCGTAACTCTAAATTCCATATTCTTAACCCTTGAATTTGTTTTTGAACTTGAACTTGAATTTAAAAAGTAGGGTTTTTGATAACTCAAATGTTATACTAGTGTAACGCATAGAAATCATGCAAGAAAATTACTTGGCAAAATGGCTCAACGGAGAGCTCACCGAATCTGAATTGGCTGATTTTGAAGCCTCTGAAGAGTATACTGCGTATAAGAAAATCGTTGAGGCCTCCAATAAAATGGAAGCTCCCAATTTTGATACGGATGCTGCTTGGAATACGTTCAAAGAACGTGACACCAAGAGTAATTCCGTTACCAAAGTGGTGCCATTACAGCCGTACAAACAGTTTTTAAGGATAGCCGCGGTCATTGCCGTACTCCTTACCGGTTCCTATTTCTATGTGAATTCCTTGGACGAATCTTTTACTACGGCCATGGCGGAACGCACGGAAATTACACTGCCCGATAATTCGCAAGTAACCCTCAACGCCGATTCCAAAGTAACCTATAGTGCCAAAAAATGGGATACCAAAAGGGCATTGGAGCTGGAAGGTGAGGCCTTTTTTAAAGTGGCCAAAGGCAAAAAATTTACCGTTACCACCGCAGCAGGTGAGGTTGCCGTTTTGGGAACACAATTTAATGTAGAACATCGACCCAACTTTTTTGAGGTGACCTGTTATGAAGGCTTGGTGCGTGTAACGTATGCCGACCAAGAATATAAATTACCCGCAGGCAATTCTTTTGTAGTTGTCAATGGCACATTGGTCACTGCGGACAAACCTACCGCTTCTGAACCGTCTTGGATGCATAACGAAAGTGAATTTAAAAGTATTCCCTTACGTTATGTACTTAACGAATTGGAACGGCAATATGGGATTACCGTTTCTACCAAAAATATAGATACTGCACAACTTTTTACGGGCACTTTTAGCAACACGAACCTAAAATTAGCGTTAAAGAGTATAAGTACCCCTTCACAAATCGAATATGAACTGAGTGAAGATAACGTGCTTTTCTATGCTGGGAACACTCCTTAGAAGCTGCTTTTTCTTGTATTTGGCACTGGCATGCGTAATGCCTACTTCCCTGCATGCGCAACAATCAAGCACTACCCTTACCCTAACATCCTATTTATCAAACCTGGAAAAGGAATACGACATCAAGTTTTCTTATGTAGATGAGGCTATCAAAGGGCTACAACTTGAACTACCCAAAGCCACTACCCTGGAAGGTATTCTAAGTGAAATACGCTCGCAAACAGGGTTGGCCATTAAAAAGCTTGATGAAAGGTATTACACCCTTTCTAAAACCCCTTTTGTTACCATTTGCGGAGCGGTATTGGACAATTTTGCAAAGAATTCCATCCCAGGGGCTACCATAGAAATTTTAGGAACGGAACAGGCTTTGGTCACCGACATGGACGGTACTTTTGTGTTGGAAGAAATCCCTAGGGAAGCCTCTTTAAAAGTGCGTTACTTGGGTTACATTACCAAATACGTTACAATTGAAGACCTCCTTAAAAATGAAGGATGTACCAAAATTCTACTTGCACAGAACGTTGAAAAACTGGAAGAGGTTACCGTATACGAGTTTCTAACCGCAGGAATCACCAAACAGGAAAACGGGAGTATTACGCTCCAAACCTCAGCACTTGGAGCCCTCCCCGGATTAACGGAGCCGGACATCTTACAAAGCGTCCAGGCCTTACCCGGAATACGAAGTATTGACGAAACGGTTTCCGATATTAACGTTAGGGGTGGGACCAACGACCAAAACCTTATGCTATGGAACGGCATTAAAATGTACCAATCCGGACATTTCTTTGGGCTCATCTCCGCCTTTAATCCCTATTTAATCGAAAAAGTAACCGTTTTCAAGAATGGCACCCCCGTTAATTATGGGGATGGTGTAAGCAGTGTCATCAGCATGCAAACCAAAGACGACATAGGCCAGGCATTTACCGGTGGTGGGGGTCTTAATTTTATTAGCGGGGATGTTTTTGGACAGATTCCCCTAAGGGAAAATCTAGCTTTTCAGTTTTCCGCACGCCGCTCCATCACCGATGTTTTTAATACACCTACCTACAACAGCTTTACCAATAGGGCTTTTCAGGATACCGAAGTGCGGAACCAACAAAACCAAGAGGTGGCCGAAAATTTGGAAAATGAGGAAAACTTTTTCTTTTATGATGTTACGGCCAAGCTATTGTATGATATCAACCCCAATCAAAAACTACGTTTGAATTTTATCGGGATTTCCAATGATCTTGCCTTTAGCGAAACCGACTTAGACGCCAATGAAACGAACTCCAGTCTGTTGGACCAAAACAATGTTTCCGCTGGGCTCCAATTGAACAGCGATTGGCAAAATAACTTATCATCCCATATCAACGTTTATTTTTCCCGATACAGCCTATTGGCGGAAAACAGTTTTAATAGCCAACAGCAATTGCTACAACAGAATATTGTGGAGGAACGTGCGGTTAAACTGGATACGCGCTATCTACTTTCTAAAAATTGGACATGGCAGAACGGGTATCAATACATTGAAACCGGTATTACCAATACCACTGAGGTCACCAATCCCCCCTTTAACAGCAACGTTAAGGGCGTAATACGCATTCATGCGCCGTATACCCAAGTAGATTACAGTTCACCGGAAAAGCTGTTTACGGCCAGTGCGGGAGTCCGTTTGAACAGTATCCAAAACCTAGGTACTTTTTCAGACTTTCTAATTGAACCCCGCGTCAACCTCAACTTTAAAATTGCCAATTATTGGCGGGCGGAAGTATTGGGGGAATTTAAAAGCCAGACCACAAATCAAGTCATCGATTTGGAACAGAATTTTTTAGGTGTTGAAAAAAGAAGGTGGATCTTGTCCGATGGTGATCGATTGCCCGTTACCAAAAGCAAACAGGGTTCCCTTGGGCTTAATTATTCCAAAAATTCCTTGTATTTGGGAGTCGAAGGATTTTATAAGGAAGTGGACGGAATCAGCACCAGGACGCAAGGTTTCCAGAACGAAAACCAATTTAACGGGGAACTGGGAAGTTATGATGTCCAGGGTATTGAATTCCTTATCAATAAGCGCGGCCTTAACTACAGTACGTGGCTCAGTTACACCTACAATACCAACACCTATACCTTTGGAAGTATAGTACCTGCTTCATTTCCCAACAATTTGGATGTTAGGCATTCCGTTACTTTGGCATCGACCTATACCCTTAACAACCTAAAACTAGGTGCTTCATTAAACTATAGAAGTGGCAGGCCCTTTACCCAACCGGATGCAACGGACCCTCTGAACACCAATTTCTTTCCATTGCGCATCAACTTTGAAGCACCCAATAGCAGTAGGTTGCCAGATTATCTACGTATTGATGCTTCTGCTACCTATTCCTTCACTATTGGCAATGCGATCAAGGCCACCGCAGGGCTTTCCATACTAAACGCCACCAACAAGGAAAATGTATTAAACCGCTATTTTAGGGTATCAGAAAATGATGAAGTGGAAACGGTGGAAAATATATCGTTAGGCTTTACCCCCAACATCAGTTTTAGGATAGCGTTCTAAATATTCAGCATTCGAGCCCTGATTATATCCCTAAAAAACGAACATATTTTCACAATAATTCATATATAAAGTAGTTATCCTAACTACCAATAATAAACCTAACCATTGACCAACAAATCATGAGGGCTTCCCATTCTTTACTTTTATTCCCATTTTTGTTTTACTGTTTGTTCAGTAACTGCCAAAAGAAAATAAATCCTACTCCAGAGGACATTAGACAAGCAGAAACTCTTCATGATAAATATGAAGACGATGACGTCGTACTCTTAAAAGGTACCGAAAACATTACCTTTTACTATAACAAAGCTAAGGGTACCATTGGTGTTAAACAATCTAGCAAAGAGAATTTACTTAGTATTGTACCAAGAGCTGATATTCCCAAATATGAGTTCTACGATGACTATTCAGATATAAGGTATTTTGATGTTAAGTATAGAAATGGGAAGTCCGCTAATTTCCCAATAAAGGATGCTTTGTACGAGGACGAAAACATCTTTTACAATGACGCACGATTAAAATACACTACTATAGACTTTCCAGTGATGGGATATAAATATTGCTATGAAGTGGATAAAAATTACAAGGACATCAAGTACTTTACAAAGATTTGGCTGGATAGTGAACACCCAATATTGGAAAGATCGTTATCATTTGAAGTTCCCGATTGGCTTGACATAGAATTCTTGGAATTTAACTTTGAAGGGTATCAAATTGATAAACAAATTGTAACGGACGAAAAAAAAGGAGTTAAAAAACACCTTTATTCCATTTCAGAAGCAAAACCATTTCCTAAGGATGAAAACGCTCCTGGTCCATCCCATACTAGACCCCATATTTTGGTAGCAGCTAAATCCTTTAATATGCGTGGTAAAAAAAATAAACTTTTTAACAACACACAGGATTTATATGATTGGTATAAATCTTTGGTAGACCAATTGGATGATGATCAAGCAATTTTTAAAGCACAAGTGGAACAACTAACCTCAAAAGTTCAAACCGATGAAGAAAAAATCAAGGCGATTTACTATTGGGTACAAGATAACATAAGATATATAGCTTTTGAGGACGGCATAGCGGGCTTTAAACCAGACGAATCCCAAAACGTATTTCAAAAGAGATATGGCGATTGTAAGGGAATGGCCAACCTTACTAAACAAATGCTTATATCCGCAGGGTTTGACGCTAGATTAACATGGATAGGAACAAAAAGGATAGCTTATGACTATTCCATTCCCAATCTTGCGGTTGACAATCATATGATATGCACCGTATTCCTAGATGAAAAGCCATTTTTTTTAGATAGTACTGAAAAGTATTGTGCCTTGGGAGAATATGCAGAACGTATACAAGGACGGCAGGTCTTAATAGAAAACGGCAACGATTTTATATTGGATAAAGTACCTTCAAAAGATGGCTCAGAGAACTGGGAAAAAACGTCCGTTTCCCTACAGATAAAAGACGAACGGTTAATAGGTAATGTGCAAAAGAAATTACAGGGAGAAAGTAAATCACATTTTCTAAGTGGGTATAACAGCATACGCACAAATCGCAAAAACGATGCCATTGAATATTTCTTGGACGGTAATGATAACATAGAGGTCTCTGATATCGTTACTTCAAATTTGGAAAATAGGGATACCAACATCCAAGTATCTTACAATATTGCATTGGAAAACAAGGTGTCCACTTTTGATGATGAGATCTATATAGATTTAGAGCACAATGCACTTTTTGAAGAAATAGACTTATCCAAAAGAACTACTGACCTTATGTTTCCCTATAAACAAAGTATAAAGTACCTAACGACCTTAGCGGTACCTAAAGGATATGTAGTTAAACAAATTCCAAAATCCGTGACTGCTACAAACGAAGATTTTGAAGCTTCAATTAGTTATGCACAACAGAATAATGCTATTGTATACATAAAGGAATTCCATTTTAAAAAAGCAAAGATTCAAAAAACCAATTTCAACGCTTGGAACAAGTTTACTGATCAACTAAAAAATATCTATTCTGAACAAGTGGTTCTAGAAAAATCCAAAAAATAACCAACCATGACTTTTAAGCATACCTTATCTATTCTCATTGCCATATTGTGTTCTTCTTTTGTGGTCTCACAATCTAAAAAAGAACTCGCCATAAAAGAACTTTTTTGGGGCAAGAACGATAGTCAGATAACGAATACCGAGATACCGGAAAAATGGAAAAATGAATCCGCTGTTATTTTATTTAAAGAATATTTTTATGACTACCATAAGTTCGCCAAGAAGGTAGATTATGTGAATTCTTTCAGGAAAAGAATCAAGCTTTTGGATAAGGCCGCAGTTGAAGAATACTCGGAATTCTCATATACCACAAAACTGGACCGAGGACGGTCTTGGCGAAAAAAAAGTTCAAAGTATCTGGGAGTCAAAATTATAAAACCGGACGGAACTGAAAAAGAGATTGAAGTTGACCAAGAAGCAGTACAAACTGATGAGGGTTATAAATTGGCAATTTCAGGATTGGAAGTCGGTGACATTTTGGATTACTATATCTATGAATTAAAATCATTCAAACAAAAATACGGATACACCTTTAAGCCTATTACCCGAATCTTAAGTGACGAATACCCCGTGAAGAAAATGGTAATGCGTTTTAACACGGAGAACGACTTTTTTATCAATTTCAATAGTTATAATGGTGCCCCAAAGCTTCAGGAGATAGAAACGGAAAAACGGAATGACAGACGTTACTTTCTAGAGGCTGAAAATCTTGAAAAAAACGAATTTCCATTTTGGTACTACCCATTAAAGGAACTTCCATATTACAAGTTTCAGGTTGTTTTTGCGAGAAAAAATAGTCATGAAGACGATATTTTCAACTTCATTTCTGAAAACGAAAGCGATATCAAAACAAAGGTGACCCAGGAAAATGTGCTAAAACTATATCAAAAGCATCTGGGTAGAGAATATAGAAAAAGTAGATTCAAGGAGGTTAATAGGTACTTGGATGCAATGCAGCTTTCCAAGGCTGAACGTATAAAAAAAGCATATTACTATTACCGCCATTTTTATGTTACCCAATTTATTGAGCGATCCGTACTTGCAGAGGCAAAAATTATCCCAGATGTTGTGTTTGGTAGTACCGCTTACGATAATCATTTTTTGGCGGTCAACAATTTGACGTTGATTGCCAATTTTCTTATGGTTAATGATATTGCCTATGAATATGTTTTAGCCCAGCCAAGATATTCTGGAGGGATTGAAGATGTACTCTTCAAATCCGAAATAGAAATATTTTTAAAAGTTAATGTAGATGGCGAAACCCTCTATTTACCTCCACTTGGAATTTACTCAATTGTAGATAACATACCATATGGATTGGAAAATACAACAGCCTACTCTTTAAAGAATAATTTAGAAAAGAAGAAGTTCAAGGGACAATCCCAAATAAACGATATTACCAAAATTTCTACTCCTTCCTCATCACATATGGATAATGGGACTTCTGAAAAATCCAAGGTAGTCTTTAGTGACGATTTAGAAACTATATCGATCAAGAAAAACGTAGCATATAAAGGCCATGCCAAAACAAGAGCTTTTGATGATTTGTTGTACTACTTTGATTATATCGAAGAAGACTACAACACTTTTGGTAATCTACCTTACGTTGAAAAACAAGTAAGCAAAAAGAAAAATAAACAGCGTATTACCAAAGAAGCAAACGCCTTGATACAAAAACTTAAAAAGAAACAAGGAAAATACCTAAAAGAGCAAACTGAGGAAGAGTACGATTTCACGGTTAAAAACCATACTTTTAGCATAATTAGCAATGGAAGATATGATAGTAAGGCACCTTTGCTCCTCCAAGAAACCTTTGACGTTGAGAATGCACTTATTAAGCGAGCGGGGCCAAACTATTTGATTGAACTGGGCAAATTAATTGGAGGGCAGATAAGTTTAGATAAAGATGAGAAAGCTAGAAGTAATCATATTTATATGAACTATCCCAGATCTTTTAAAAATACTTTGGTTATTCAAATTCCAACAGGTTATTCCGTTAAAGGTCTTGATAAATTTAATGTTAGCGTTGAAAATGAAACTGGCGGTTTTGTAAGTTCTACAACACTTGTTGACAATACTTTGACTGTTGAATCATTAAAGTACTATAAGCACTATAATGAAAATGTAAACAATTGGGGTAAAATGACAGATTTTCTTGATGCGGCTTTCCAGTTTGGTCAAGAGAAAATTATTCTAATAAGGACCCCTACAAAATAGTTCATACTAAGGCTCTTTACCCCCAACATCAGTTTTAGGATAC
>CALEYA010000159.1 GCA_937926215.1 uncultured Croceitalea sp.
GATTAAAATCGATAAAAGGTTCTATGTCCATGGATAGTTTTTCATCGACATTGTACTGTTTCAAATGGGCGTCTACGTTGGCGTCAATAATATTTAAGGCATACAGTCCTATGGTGACCAAGAGGGCTAGGTCCCGATCTCGTTGTGCTCTTTCCTGCGCATCTTGCAGCGCAGCATTGGAAAACTCCGGTTCTGTTATATTCGGATTCAAAGGAGGAAAATCGAAGAACTCGTCATCCGTAAAGCCTGCCCTACGTCTTTTAAACGCATCCCTAAACGTATTGAATTCGTTATTTCTTTGAATAAAAACAGCACCACCAATTCCTATGGCAGCCCAAACGATAGGGGCCTTCCAATACCGTTTGTTATAGATTTGTCCCAATCCGGGTAAAATGGCGGAATAGAATGCCGCTTGGCTTGGTCCTAACGGATTTATAGCCTTACGTTCCACGGTTGCATTCTGTATGACAAGGCCTTTTTTACCCAAATCCGTTTTAAGGGAATCAATGCCTTTATCCTGTTCTATTGTGCTTGTTTCTTGTGCAGTTACCAAGTTGGCACCCAGAAAAAGAAAACATAAAATATGGAGGCAATACTTATTCACCGGTCAATATTTTTCTAAGACGATGGAATTCCTCCTTGGAGTGAAATGGGATTACGATTTTTCCTTTTCCGGATGGGGAAGCGGAAATATCCACCTTTACGGCCAAATGGTCTTTTATGGCCCCTATATTTTTTTCAATAAATCCGGGAACCTCCTTTGTAACTTCGGTACTACTGGCCGCATTTCCTTTTCCCTGCTCTTTTAAGGATTTTACCAATTGTTCCGTTTGTCGTACGGAAAGTTTGTTGCTCAAAATCCTTTCGTACAGCGCCAATTGGTCTTTTTTCTTTTCAATGTTTACCAAAGCACGGCCATGCCCCATGGTTAGAAAACCGTCCCGCATCCCTGTTTGGATAATAGGGTCTAACTTTAAAAGCCTTAGGTAATTGGTTATAGTGGAGCGCTTTTTTCCTACCCGATCGCTCATTTTTTCTTGGGTAAGCTGAATTTCATCTATCAATCGTTGGTAGGACAGCGCTATTTCAATAGGGTCTAAATCTTGTCGCTGAATATTCTCGACCAAGGCCATTTCCAAGGACTCTTGGTCATTGGCAATACGGATATATGCGGGAATGGTCTCCAAACCAATTAGTTTGGAGGCCCTAAAACGACGTTCCCCAGAAACCAGTTGGTATTTGTTGAAATCCAATTTACGGACAGTAATTGGCTGAATGATGCCCAATTCCCTTATGGAGCTGGCCAACTCCTGCAAAGCTTCATCATTAAAATTGGAGCGTGGTTGAAATGGATTTACCTCAATACTGTTTAAATCCAATTCTACTACATTGCCAATAACTTGGTCCGCATTTTTGTCGGCTACGGATTGAATGTCATTGTCCGGATCTTTTAAAAGTGCGGACAGCCCTCTACCCAAAGCCTGTTTTCTAGTCGCCTTAGCCATCTAAACCTTTGCTTTGTTCTTAATTAAAATCTCGTTTGCCAAATTAAGGTAATTGGCAGCACCTTTACTGCTGGCATCATATTTTATGATACTTTCTCCATAACTGGGTGCTTCACTTAACTTTACGTTTCGTTGGATAATGGTGTCGAATACCATATCGGAAAAGTGCTTTTTAACCTCCTCTACGACCTGATTGGATAAGCGCAAACGGGAATCGTACATGGTCAATAACATGCCTTCAATATCCAAATCCGTATTATGGATTTTTTGTACGCTTTTTACCGTATTCAAAAGTTTACCCAAACCTTCCAACGCAAAATATTCGCATTGTATGGGAATCATTACCGAATCTGCAGCCGTTAGGGCGTTCAACGTAAGTAAACCCAAGGAAGGAGCACAATCTATCAAGATATAATCGTAAGATTTTTTAAGGCCTAGTACAGCCTGCTTCATCATGTATTCCCTTTGGTCTTTGTCTACCAACTCAATTTCTATAGCAACCAAATCTATATGCGACGGAATTAAATCCACATTGGGGGAATCCGTCTTAATTATGGTGTCTTCCGCAGAAGCCGTATGTTCCAATAGCTGGTAAGTGCCAATTTCAACGCCTTCCACATCAATCCCTAACCCTGAGGTAGCATTCGCTTGGGGGTCTGCATCTATTAGCAGTACTTTCTTCTCCAGAACTCCAAGGGAAGCCGCTAAATTCACTGTGGTCGTAGTTTTCCCTACGCCACCTTTCTGATTTGCAATAGCAATGATTTTGCCCATTTAACAAGTAAGTTGGAAGGTAAAAATACAATTATTTACAACGCTGTAAAATGTATTTTGTTAACAGGGCGTGAATAAGCGGAATATTCCTTGTTAAACTACGTTAAACCCCAAAAAAGAATGCGAAAACACTTGCAATCCCATACGAAAAGCTTGTTTTGAAAACGTTCTGGCAATAGGTGCATTTTGGTGCTTGAGGCTCTATCTATTGTACTATTTCCTATTGGGTAATTCAAAGGTTGGTGCCTCAGGTTTATTCCTTCTTTTTTGGGATGCTATCCGCATCTTCGATCAAGAATATCTCCTCATTATCTTTTTTCATAAAATACTCTTCCCGGGCAAACTTTTCCAAAGCTTCCTCACTGGAAAGTGCTTTGAGTTCTTCCCGGTCTTTTTGTATCTCGCTTTCCAAAAACTCTTTTTGTTGTTCTAATTTGTCAATTTCTTTTTTGAGTTCCAAATGGATGAGGAAGGAGTTGGTATCAAAGAAGACCATCCAAATAACAAAAAGGGTGAGGACCAAAACGTACATATTGGTAAGCAGGCTGAACCATTTTTTCTGTTTCCATGTCTTCCATCCCATATTACACCAATTTATTGTTGATAATGGTACGCACCAAGCCTACGGCCACGGTATTGTAGTGGTTGTTGGGAATAATGAGGTCCGCAAATTCCTTGGAAGGTTCAATAAACTGGTTATGCATGGGTTTGACCGCCGTTTGGTACCTATGGAGCACTTTCTCCAAATCGTGCCCGCGCTCTTTGATATCCCGCTGTAGCCTTCTAATGAGACGTTCATCGGAATCTGCATGTACATAAATCTTGATATCGAACAATTCCCGCAACTCCGGATTGCTGAGCACCAAAATTCCCTCTACGATGATTACCTTTTTGGGAATGGTTAGCAGGGTTTCATCCAGACGGTTCTCTTCTACAAAAGAATAGACGGGAATTTCAATATTTTCCCCGTTTTTTAATGCTCTTAAATGCTGGATAAGCAAATCAAAATCAATGGAGTTGGGGTGGTCGAAATTCACTTTACCGCGCTCCTCTTTGGTCATGAACGACAAATCATTGTAATAGGAATCTTGGGAGATAACAACTACCTCATCCCTAGGAAGTTCCTCTACAATTTGATTGACTACGGTAGTTTTACCACAACCCGTACCGCCAGCGATTCCAATGACAAGCATGTTCTGTTCTTTGCTTCAAAAGTAAGAATTTGGAAGGCATTACCTAAATACAACATCATATTGTTTTTTGGCATTTGAGAGATACCTACTTTTGCGGCATGCAAATAGAGAACCAAAAACCAAATATTGAATTTATTACCCTAATGGCTGCCCTAATGTCCATTGTGGCCTTGGCCATTGATGCTATATTACCTGCAATTTCCGATATTGGTTTGGCCATTAAAAGTTACAATGCTACCGACAACCAGCTACTGATTACCATGATTTTTTTGGGTCTTGGCGTTGGCCAGTTATTTTTTGGTCCGCTTTCAGATGCTTACGGAAGAAAACCCATCGTCTATTGGGGTTTTGCCGTTTTCACCGTGGGAAGCATCATTTGTTTGTTTGCGCCCAGTTTGAACGTTATGTTGATAGGGCGAATTTTACAGGGAATAGGGCTCTCCGCACCCCGTACGATGACCATTTCCATAATTAGGGATACCTATAGCGGGGATTATATGGCACGGGTAATGTCCTTTGTAACTGCATTTTTTATCTTAATACCCGTTGTGGCCCCAGCGATTGGAAAGATCATTTTGGATGGTTTTGGATGGGAGGCCATTTTTTACTTGCAATTGGGGTTCGCTTTGGTGGTGGTAGTCTGGTTTTGGAGAAGACAGGCGGAAACCTTGAGACAAGAGTACAAAATACCGATTACCAGACATGTTTTTTTTGATGGGTTTAAGGAGTTTGTAAAATATTCCGATACCGTTGCCTTTACCATTATATCCGGATTTATTACGGGAGCTTTTCTGGTCTTTTTAAGTGCATCGCAACACATTTTTGAAACCCAATATAATTTAAAAGAGGCCTTTCCTTATATTTTTGCTGCATTGGCCATATCCATAGGATTGTCAACCTTTACCAATGGCACTTTAGTGCTGCGCTTTGGAATGCGAAAGCTTTCTTTTATGGCATTGCTCTCTTTTTGTGTTATAGCTGTTGCCTATGTTGTCCTGTTCTGGAACCAACCTAATCCCCATGTGGCGGTATTGGTTGGTTTTCTATTTGTGCAATTCTTTTGTTTGGGATTCTTATGGGGCAATTTTAGGGCCATAGCTATGGAACCGGTTGGGCATATTGCGGGCATTGCCGCGGCCATCAATGGTTTTATCTCGACCCTGTTTTCGGTACCTATCGCAACATTTATTGGACAATATCTAGAAGATACGGTTTGGCCCATGTTTGTGGGCTTGGCCATTTGCGGAACCATAGCCCTTCTCATATTTATGCGGTCCAATAAGAAAAAACGGGTGGCAGCTGCGATTTGATTTTTAGATTATCATCAGGATCAAGACCGGATTGTTACAAAAGAGCACTTGTTCCCGGCTTTTTTCACGATTGTGGAAGAAATACAACTCCACTACAGGTGTCCTTTTTGGCTCCGGTGACCGAACAATACACATTGGTCTTTTCCAAAACCCGTAAAACGCCCATAAATGCAAATACAAGGGCTTCTTTGTAGGCGATAAACTTTGCAGGCGGAATTTTTACCACGGAAGTAGTCCCTAACTCTTTTTGCAAAACGCGCATAAAAAACGAGTTCAGCGCGCCACCTCCCGTGACCAACAACCAACTTCCGGTAGTTGGGTTTTGCGCTTTTATAGCCTTGGCAATTTGCCCGCAATTGTGATGGACCAAGGTGTGTAAGATATCTTCCGGACTGGTCGTGGAATTATCCAGCAGGGGTATTACGGAGGTGGAAAACCATTCGTAACCGGTTGATTTTGGGTAGGGCAGGGTATAGTAGGGCAGGGAATCCAATCGGGAGAGCAACATTTTATCCAGTATTCCTGCTGCGGCCAAAGCCCCATCTTTATCGTACTTCTTACCCAGTTTTTCCGCCACATAGTTTAAGGGCATATTGGCGAGGCCAATGTCATAGGCGTAGCGTATTCCTTCTTTTTTGAACGAAATGTTACTGATGCCACCTAAATTCAGGCAAAAGGCATATTCCGGTAAAAGGAGCTCATCCCCAACAGGAACTAAAGGTGCTCCTTGTCCGCCTAAGGAAACGTCCAACGTTCGAAAATCGCAAACTGTTTTATGACCGGAAAAATTGGAGAGTTGTTGGCCATCACCCAATTGAAAAGTAAAACCTTCCTGAGGTCGGTGATGTGAGGTATGTCCATGGCTTGCGATAAAATCAACCTGCAATTCGTGTTTTTCAATGAATTTTTTAGCTTCCGATCCTAGCCATTTCCCATAGTCCAAGTGAAGTGTATCGTGCGCCTCTTGCGATAGGTATATGGCATTTTTAAGTTGATGCCGCAATGCGTCGTCATAGGCAATCGTAGTGCATTGCCGTACTTCATAATCCCAATCTTTCCCGCTATGCCAGATATGGCAGTAGGCAATATCCAAACCGTCCAAAGAGGTGCCGGACATTAGTCCAAGAACATGATAGCGTTTCATTTATAGTTTGCTTTTGACCTTCATGATACGCTCGTAGCTTTTGTTTATGCGAGCTTCCGACACTTTACCTTCTTCCACTAGCCTAAGGATATGTTCCACGGCTTCTTTAGCAATATTGGGATTGTAGGGAAGTTTAACGCAGTCGGGTTCGTCTTCTGGACAGGGGTAGGCATTGTTGGAAAAAAGGAGCATATCCACGCCGGCCGAAATGGCTTTTTCTATACTGGTCTCAAAATCGTAAAAATTGGAAATGGCCCGCATGTGCATATCATCAGAAATAATAAGTCCGTCAAATTGATAGTCTTCCCGTAACAATCCACGAATAATTTTTGGGGAAAGTGTTGCAGGTAGCGTATCCAGGTTCTCGTTGTAGACATGGCAGGTCATCAAAACTTCCGTTAAGCCTTCTTTTATAAAATGTTCAAAGGGAAGAAGCTCCTCCGCCGTCCAAGTTTTACTCACGTCCGCAAGTCCTTTGTGGGAGTCGTTTTGGGAGCTTCCATGACCGGGAAAGTGCTTTGGAACGGTGATAATACCATTTTCTTTGTGGGCTTCCACAAAAATTTTCCCATGCTTCAACACCGTATCAACAGCCTTGGAAAAGCTACGTTCCCTGCCCCCTATAATAGGATTTTCAGGATTGATGTTCAAGTCCAATACCGGTCCAAAATTCATGTTGATACCCATATCGGCAAGCTCTTTGGACAACTGTGTTGCCCAAGTTCTGGTAGTATCCGCATTATCGATGGCGCCAATTTGTTGATGGGACATATCGTCCTTAAATCCGTCTGCGGATTCCAGACGTTTTACGTTGCCCCCTTCTTCATCAATACCTATAAATAAAGGCGTATCACTTATGGAGTGCAATGCTGCCGTTAGTTTTTTTAATTGCCCTGGGGATTCCACATTTCTTTTTTGTGTAAACTTTGACGGCAAATCCTTACTATAGAGGACCACCCCACCAATATGGTAGTCGTCCATCATTTGATACAAAGCATCATCCGGTTGCAGCGTAGTGCCCCTAAAACCTATCATGATCATTTGGCCAATTTTACGTTTAAGGCTATCGTTCTCCAAAGCTTTCTTTTTAGGATTTGTAGTGCAGGCAATGAACGCCGTTACCATAATGAGAAGTAATAAAAATATAGACCGTTTTTTTAGCATAGGTATGGTGTTCAAAATAGGCAAGGATTACGTATCCATAATATCATTGATGTCTGTAATATTGGTGATTTCGTAGGTGCCAATAATTGGTTTTCTTCTTTTTATGCGGACCAATTTGGCGGATAGGTAATACTTTTCGGGGTTGTCACTTTGTACATTGGGCAGATTGTCCACGTTTAAGGTCCAACGTACAATGTCGCTAAAATTTTTTCGAAAAACGAGTTTGGCTTCCAGTGCATTGAATTTTTCTGCATCGTGACTTGCGTTCTTAAGATCTTGATAAGTGGCCAATGCGAAATCCTTAATTTTTTCCACTTCGCCCAAGCTTACCCCATCCAATTGCTCCAAACCTTTTATTTCCGGTGCGGACATGCTGTCCTTATACAATACGATATAGGAATGGGATAAATGCTTATAACCATTGGAAACTATCTTTAAAAGTTCCACATTTTGGGTGAATTTAAAACCCTTTTTAAATCTGTTAATATCATTGTCCCATCGGTCGTTTTTAAATTCTTGGGATAGTAAATTCCAGGCTTTGGAGAAATCCCTAGTGGGAATTCCGATGCGTATCGCTTCGTAAAAAGATTTTATTTTTCGTTTGATGATAAACTTTCGCAGCCATCTAATAAACAAATACCCCAGCGCTATGGCAAGACCTATTAGAAAGGCCAAGATATACCATTGATGCCCTTCTTGTATCTGTTTGTAAATAGAAACACCATTGAGGAACAGGCCTGCTAAAAGTCCTAAAAACTCACCGCCGCCGCCGTATAAATCGAATAGATTCTTAAGATTGGACTTGTTTTTGGACATAATAGGATATCTAAATGCTATTACGAATTTAGTTGTTTTTGGTGAAGTACCATAGTTGGGCCAATACCCCATATAAGAGGTAATCCAATGGTTTGTATAAATAGTTGGAATTATCCTTTTATTAGTGGTGGGAATTACCGAATTTCCACTAAAATGTAGCGCAATAAACCATGGATACCCATCATAAGATTACCGAAAAAGCTTCCAACCATGACAATTTGGAAAAACTTTCTACCCAAGAATTGCTATTAAAAATAAATGAGGAAGACCAACAAATTGCTAATGCGGTCAATACGGTAATTCCCAAGATTGAGCAATTGGTAGATGCCTTGGTGGAACGTTTTGATAAAGGGGGCAGGTTGTTTTACATTGGTGCGGGTACCAGTGGCCGTTTAGGGATTTTGGATGCTTCGGAAATTCCGCCCACCTTTGGTATGCCCCATGATAGGGTCATTGGTATTATTGCCGGTGGCGATGGTGCCATACGTAAAGCGGTTGAATTTGCCGAAGATGATACCCAACAGGCTTGGAAGGATTTGCAGAAGTTTGATATTACGCCCAACGATACACTTGTCGGCATTGCCGCTTCTGGAACAACACCTTATGTTTTGGGTGGTATTGAGGACGCCAATGCAAATGGGGTTTTAACGGCGGGACTTACCAATAACCCAAATTCCCCTTTGGCACAACTGGCTAAGATTCCTATTGAAGTCATAGTAGGTCCAGAATTTGTGACTGGAAGCACCCGAATGAAAAGCGGTACCAGTCAGAAGCTGGTGCTTAATATGATCTCGACGGCATTGATGATTCGCATTGGCAGGGTAAAAGGTAACAAAATGGTAGATATGCAACTAAGCAATAATAAACTGGTCGACCGTGGAACCCGCTATTTGGTGGATGCCCTTGATTTGTCCTACGAGGAGGCAGAAATAGCCCTAAAAAAACACGGATCTGTGCGGGAAGCCATTACAGCATTCAAAAAATAGAAACAATGCAATTCTTTCTAACCCATCCGGAAACCTATCTCTTTTATGGTTGGTGGCAATTTGCAACATGCCTCTTTGCATTTATTGCCTTATTATCCATATGGTGGCATATTGGTAAAAAACAGAACGATTTAGGACAAGTATGGCTTGCGTTATCGGTACTTTGTTGGAGTTTGTCCGGCCTTGTCGAAGTATATTTTGCCACTAATGGGGTAGCAGATAGTATTTCTCTCGATGGATCCCGAAGCATACTTTCCCTGTGCAATAGTTTGTTCATATTATTGGCATTGCCTTGGTTTAGGTATTTGCCCCATTTTTTGAAAGGAATCATTAAATCGAAATTTTGGATTTACATTGTTGGCTTACCCTTTGTTTTCTCAATTCTTCCTACTATAAATAAGATGCTCTCTGGGCGAGAGGGCATTATTAATGAGTTGGACGTATACTATGCCGTGCTTACCTTAATTTTTTTAGGTTTTGTATTATGGCATTCCTTTGCAAAGCGCCGTTTGATATCTTTGGCCTATTTATCCCTAGTCTGTATCCTTATTACCTTGTTGGCCCAGTTTTATAAGCTTACGGGCTCTGCGGTAAACTTGACCTTGTTTTCCGCCATATTTAAAACCTCGTTGATCATGATATTCTTTGCGCTTGCCCTTAGTTGGGTAAAGGAATTATCAGAAAATACAATTCCAGATGTTTTGGGCCTTGGTCTAGCTCTTAAAGTTGAAAAAGAAGGGGGTAAAATACATCGATGGGCTATTTTAACAGGTTTTCCAAATACCCCAAAAAGAAAAGTAAAACTATCCACGGCCTCTTTTGAACTTCTAAAACTATTTGCAGAATCCCGCAAGCTGGAACCCGAGTCTTGGTTGGAAATAAAGCCCAAAAACCATGCTTTAAAGGAAAAGCAGTATGATATCAACGACTATAATGAAATTAAACGATTGCTTATTGCGTTGGTAAACGGTCTCTTTGGAAAAGGAAATTGGACCAACGAACTTCATTTAACGCCTTTAAAGCATGTAATTTTTGAGCTTTCGGAAAAGCGGGAGCGCAAGATCCGATTGTTGATTCCGCCAGAAAATATAGACCTCGGGTAAGCATGCGATCATTTTTGTCGGAAAGTCGTTTTCCGACAGTTTCACTTTTTTTCCGACTTTTCAACTTACCTAATATTTTACTTTTCAATTTGCTCCCTGAATCACAAAACGAATATTATGCGATCAGGGATTTCCATCAAACTCCTATGCTGTCTGACTACTTTAGCAGCGCCATGCATGGGAACTGCACAATCAAAAGGGCTGGATGAGCAACTTAATGATGCTTTTATGCCCTTTGCAATTTGGTGGGAAAACCTGATTTTTTCTGAGGTCACTATTTTTGGAAACGATATCCCCGTCGTGTTGATCTTACTCCTTGGCGGGGCCCTATTCTTTACCATTTATTTTGGTTTTATAAACGTTCGCCATTTCCCCACGGCAATACAGGTTGTGCGCGGTAAGTATGATGATTTGGAGAAAAAAGCTTCCACAAGTTCCACTGGTACAAAGAGTAGTACTTCTGACCGTGTTGCAACAATAAAAGAAGCAAGTCACCATGGTGAGGTAAATCATTTTCAAGCCTTGACGACTGCCGTCTCGGGCACCGTGGGCTTGGGAAACATTGCAATGGTGGCCGTTGCTATTTCCATAGGTGGGCCAGGGGCCACATTTTGGATGGTAGTCGCTGGTTTATTGGGAATGTCGTCCAAGTTTGTAGAATGTACCTTAGGAGTAAAGTATAGGGATATTGATAAAAACGGAAATGTTTATGGGGGTCCAATGTACTACCTGTCGCGAGGACTTAAAGAAAGCGGATTCTCCATTTTAGGAAAAATATTGGCGGGAATTTTTGCAATGCTGTGTGTAGGAGCTTCGCTCGGCGGGGGAAACGCTTTTCAAACCAATCAAGCTGCGGCACAAATCATAACTAGGTTTGAGGTAGAAGGTGCTAATTCTGGAACCATAATTGGGGTGCTTTTTGCCATTTTAGTGGGAATAGTAATTATCGGCGGCATAAAACGGATTGCCAAAGTCACCGAAAAGGTAGTCCCTTTTATGGCGGCTTTATATGTGGCAGCGGCCCTTTTTATACTAGTTTCAAACTATCATCACGTTGGGGAAGCCATACAGTTGATTTTTTCCGAAGCCTTTTCACCCAAAGCGACTATTACAGGCGGTTTTATAGGTGTTATGATACAAGGTTTTAGACGTGCGGCCTTTTCCAACGAAGCCGGCGCGGGATCGGCGGCAATTGCCCATTCTGCCGTAAATACAAAGTATGCCGCCTCTGAGGGTCTGGTGGGACTTTTAGAACCCTTTATTGATACCGTATTAATTTGTACGATGACCGCTTTGATAATCATTATTTTTAATATAGACGGAATGTTCGTTTATGGCGATGTGATTAACCAGCAGGCCTTAATGATTGATGGAAGTAGAATGGGAGGGGTGAATTTGACATCCGTAGCTTTTGAAAGTGCCATTCCCGGGTCTTCCTATGTTTTGGTAATCGCCGTTGTGCTATTTGCTTTTTCAACCATAATTTCCTGGTCGTATTATGGGCTTCAGGCTTGGAAATATTTATTTGGTCGTAGTAAGACCTCGGACCTCATTTATAAAATCATATTTCTGTTGTTCACAATTCTTGGGGCAGCAATTACTTTGGACGCCGTAATAAAGTTTTCTGATGCCATGATTCTTGCGCTGGTTTTTCCCAATATTTTGGGATTGTTACTGCTATTCCCAAAAGCAAAACAAGAGTTGGTAAAATACTTGGAATTAATAAAAACCAAGGTTTAGATAGATCAGGAAATTTATGGATTATTCAATATTATGGCCCGCATTTTCCTAGTGTACATTAGACAATGAACACGATTTATCCTTCTTGTTCTACCAAAATACGTTGAACTCTTTTTATTAAGGTTTGGGTATCAGTTTGTAAATTCCTTTTCCTTCAACGCCAACATAAATAAAACCGTCCGGACCTTGACGCACATTACGTACCCGGCCCATACCATCCATCAACTTTTCCCTATAGACCACTTTGTTGTTTTCCAGTTGTAACCGTTCCAGATACTGAAAGGCTAGGGAACCTACCAGCAGGCTTCCTTTCCAGTTTTTATAGCGGTCTGTGCTTACAAAGGTCATTCCGCTAGGGGCAATGGAAGGTGTCCATTGGTATAAAGGTTGTTCCATTCCGGGTTGCGAAGTCTTATCGGTAATTTTTGTGCCTATATAATTGATGCCATAGGTAATTACGGGCCAGCCATAATTTTTCCCTTTTTGGACAATGTTGATTTCGTCCCCACCCCTAGGGCCATGCTCATGGCTCCAAATAGCCCCCGTAACAGGATGTTTGGTCAAGCCTTGGGGATTACGGTGTCCATAACTAAAAATAGCTTCCTTGGCTTTGGCTTTGCCTACAAAAGGATTGTCTTTTGGGATATTTCCGTCATCATGAATACGGTATACCTTTCCACCATCCTTTGTAATATCTTGCGGATTAACATCCCTGTTGCCCCGATCTCCTATGGTGAAATAGAGATAACCGTCCTTGTCAAATTCCAAACGGGAACCCCAATGTTGCCCCTTTCTGGTGTTGGGAACAGCCTTATAGAGTAGTTCTTTTTCAATCAGTTTGTTGCCGGAAAGCTTGGCACGCATAATGGCCGTATTTCCTCCACTGCCATCCCCCTCCGGTGATGAATAGGAAAAATAAATCCAGCCATTGGTATTATAATTGGGATGCAGTTCCAAATCCAATAAGCCCCCTTGTCCACGGACTAAAATTGGGGGTAATCCTTGGATTTCGGTCAACCTTTCATTTTTAAAATGTAATAATTTTCCTTCTTTTTTAGTGATTAATATGGAATTATCGGGTAGAAAAACCATACCCCAAATATCCTGAACATTAGGAACAACTAAGTCTACTGTAAATGAGTTAGTTACAGGATTTTTAATAGTATTATCCGTACTTTGTGCACAACTCTGAAAGAGCAGTACAACGAAAAAATAGGGGCACAATGCAAGTTTTTTCATAGTTTTAACGTTGGAACTTATGAAAATGTAGATGAAATGCAGATTTCTGTATTTCAATGAATTTAAAAAACGTGTAGAAATATAAGTTTAAATAATTACAATTTAATGTAAAGGGCTCCCAAATCCCAGTGCATTAAAAAAACCAGTCTTAACCTATGCCCCGCAAAAAAACAAGGCGTCTCCTGTATGCCGTGCTATTGGTGTTATCATCAGTTGTAGTTTATTCGGCAGTAGTGCATCCAAGTAATTTTTTATTGGAGCCGCTTCTTGGCATATCCCAAACTGAGCAACCTTCTTCGCTTACAGAATCCATTCCGGAAGAGAAATTCACCACGGCGAAACAAGCAGAAATTGCAACAGCTCCCTACTTTAATACCATCATACAAGGGGCCAATGAAGTGGTTACCTGTGTAAATGACGGAAGTACACTGGCCAAATTTTTTCTTTGTGGAACGAGCGACATCCGGACAATAAACCTAAGCCAGTCTGGGACTAATTATGATTGGGAACAATTGGACCCCAATACCTGTGCGCCAACCGTGCAGGACGATTGTCCAACAATTAACAATGCCTGTACCTGGAATGCGGTAGGCAATAACGCAACCTACGATCTAAGCGCCGCTGGTGAATATCGTGTTCGTGTGGACGGTGGTCAGTATTTTTATTTTAAGGTAACCCAAAACCCTTTGGACCCCCAATTGGTGTACGAAGATATTATCTGCGGTAATCCAGGTAGGGTAGAGGTGACCAATGTTCCCAATGGCTATGAGTACAGTCTAAACAGCAACGCAGGACCTTATCAGACCGATCCTTTTTTTGATATTCCTACCGCTGGTGATTATACGGTTTGGGTGCGATTGGTAGGCGCTGGGGCCAGTGCCTGTTTGTTCCCTTCAAATACGGTAACCCTACAAAGTTTGGATATGGAGGTCGATGTGACCAAGAGCGATATTCAATGTAGTGGGGAACAGGGAAGTATCGATGTTTCCGTTTCCGGCGTTCCCGGTTTTTATACGTATAGGCTAATTAAAGACGGGGTAACGGTAGATACCTTTGGCCCAGATGGTGCTGATACCTATACCTTTGCCAGTGTCAGTTCCGGTATTTATACCGTTCGGGTCGAAACCAACGATTGTAGCGTAACAGCAAGCGATGACATCAACGGAAACCCCATTGAAATTGGAACGGGAATAAGCCCCCTTGACGTTTCGGCAACGGCATCGGACAGTTTTGGTTGTGGGGCCACCTCGGTAGATGTAAGCTTGACTACTTCCGGAGGAACCGCCCCATACCGCTACAGTGTGGATGGAGGCCCTTTTAGTGGCACCTATATGGGAAGCACCACCTTTGCGGTCACGGCATCTGGAACGTACAATTTAGTGATTGAAGATGCTAACGGGTGTCAACGTACAGGATCTGTTGATGTGCAAGATATTCCACCACCAACCTTTACCCTCACGGAGAACGATGCCAATTGTGGGGGAGCCAATAACGGCCAGATAATCGTGGACTTGGTCAACGGATTTGGATACAATATTGAATACAGTAATGATAATGGGGCTACCTTTCAGATCAGTAACGTATTCTCCAATTTGGCACCAGGCGCGTATGATATTATGTTGCAGTATACCCAAGACTCATTTACGTGTACCACAGCGGCAACTACGGGGAACGTAGGGACACCTTCAAGTATTAATGCCAATGCCAGTGCGGACAGTAGTCCTTCCTGCGGGAATGAGGCAGGTGGTCAAATTACCGTAGCAGTTGTTTCCGGGGGAACGGCTCCTTATGAATACAGTATAGGTGCAGGTTTTGGAGCAACCAATGTCTTCCCTAATTTGGGTGTCGGTAGCTATACCCCATTAATTCGTGATGCCAATGGTTGTGTGGAAACCTTGACCACTATTGTTTTTGATGCTTTGGATAAACCTACGGATTTGGATTTTATCATTTCCAGCCTAGACTGCATCACCACTACGGCGTCAGTAACGGTAAGTGTTACCGATGGTGTTGGACCTTACACTTTTGAAATTGTAGCGCCAGCGGGTAGTGCCGTTAACAATGGGAACAATACTACTTTTAACGGATTGGGATTGGGAACCTACACCTTTAGGGTAACCGACGCTGCCGGATGTAGCTATGATGAAAATTATGCCATAACGGACATTAGTTCCATAGGGGCACAAGCACAGCAAATAAGTCCAATTACCTGTTTTACGGATAGCGACGGGGAAGGACGGTTTTTAATTGATGGATTTAGCAGCACCTATAGTTATAGTATAGATGGTGGGCCATTACAAACAGGGCAGACCAATGGAACGGTTGACCTAAATGGACTTGCGGCAGGAAACTATGTGATTTCCGTAACGGACGAGGACACCAATTGTACGGATACGGCAACCTTGACCATTGAGGGACCTGCCGCTCCTTTAGCTATTGATGGTTTTGACTTGGAACCTATGAATTGTCAAAACGGGAATATTGGCAGCGTTCGTATCAATACTTCCGGCGGATGGGGAGGAAATCGATATACCTTGACCCAACCGGACGGAACAACGCGGGGACCTAAGAACGGAAGGACCTTTTCCAACCTTTCCCAAACAGGTTCTTATGATATCAGTGTTACGGATGCCAATGGTTGTTCCGAAACTATACTAGATGCCTTTACCTTAACCGCTTTAGATACACCAGTACTGACTGTGGATGTTGCAGCGTCGGACTTTTGCTATGATTCATTCGACGCTGCTTCCCTGGTCGTTACGGCGACCTCGGGACAAGCACCCTATCAGTATCGTATTAATGGAGGAAGCCTTGGTAACAGCAATAGCTTTTCGGGATTGAATCCGGGTCCGTATACCATAGAGGTTGTGGATGCCAACGATTGTTCGGATACGGTAAGCGTGACCATCAATCCGCAGATAACGGCGAATGCCACTATTTTAAGGGAATTGGAATGTTCCGGTCCAGATGCGGAAATTCGTGTTTCCGTCTCCAACGGGTATCCTAGTGCAGGCAACTATGTAGATTATGACGTTTATGTAGATGGCACACTTACAAGCTCGAACACCCCATTTTTAGGGACTAGTTTTATCCATACGGTTCCCAATAACGGTTCCATTACTACTGATACGTCCTTCCGCTTTGTGGTTCGCGATAGCCAAGGCTGTGAAAACACTTCGGATGAGGTGGTGTTGACCCCACAAGAAACTATTGCAGGCACGGCATCTGCTACAGATACCAGTTGTGGATTGGACAATGGTATCGTTACCTTGACTGCTGATACTACCCAAGGCGTACCGCCTTATCAATACAGTAATGACGGTGGTACCACCTTTGGAAGTCAAAATATATTTTCGGGCTATGCCCCAGGCACCTATTCCAACTTTTTTATAAGGGACAGTAGAGGTTGTATAAGCCCTGCGATTTCTGCTACCATCGCATCCAGTATGCCTTTGGATGCCAATCTGACGCCGACACCTGCGGAATGTTCCACCTCCACCTCTGGTGCTATAAACACTGCTATCACCAACGGAACCGCTCCTTTTGATTATGTACTATTGGATGTTAACGGTGTGGAAATACAATCCTCTTTGGCCAATGGCAGTACGACCCACGACTTTTTAGGACTGGCCGAAGGGTCATACACGGTAATAACAAGGGATGCACAAGGTTGTGAAGATTTGGATACCGTACGGATTACGGATGACGACTTGACCATCATTCCCGTTCCAGACCCTATTTTAGACTGTACCAGTGGCTTAAGTTTGGAAATCCAGATTGTTGGTGGCACTGGACCTTTCGTATTGCGCTTGGTAGGAGAGACAATTCCTAGATACAGTCCAAACAATCCACCAAGGAACCATAGATTTACGGGACTTGATTTTGGAACAACCTATTTTGTTGAGGTTGAGGATACGGCCACAGGTTGTATCTATATTGAAGAAATTCCCCCATTTACGGCGCCCTCGCCTTTGGACGTTACGGTAACCTCATCCAATGCTTCTTGTGACGCTTTGGGTAGTGGTTCCATTGCATATACCGTTACGGGTGCTTCCGGTGCAAATGTTACCGTGACGGTGACCAATACTACCACGGGAGTGGTTCTTTCCGGACCTACGAGCCTGCCAGCCGGTGGCCCCTTCCCGGATTTTACAGGATTAATGCCAGGGAACTATCAAGTGACGGTTGAAGATCCCAATAACGGATGTACCAATAGTGATTTGGCTGCCGTTACTTTGGATGCGCCATCTGTCATTATTGCAAGTAACGTTCCGGCAAGTTGTAATTCCGGTGCGTTGATAACGGTAAGTGCCGGTGGAGGAACCGCCCCCTATACATTTGCTTACGTACCTAATGGAGCGGCAGCACCCATTACATTTACTACAACAACGACTTTTGATATCCCGGGCCCTTATCCAGCTGATTATGATTTTTATGTTCAGGATGACAACGGATGTATCAGCATGGTGACGGAAACCGTTACGGAAACTGCCGGTGTACCTACGCCATCAATAAATGTAGTGAATCAATGTACCGCTACCAGCGGCTATCAAATCGATGTAATTTCCCCATTGACGGTTCCCGCTAGTGGACCGGAAACTACTTTTGAATATGATATAGGAAGTGGATTTCAATCCAGTCCCAACTTTGTAGTTCCCAACCCAGGGAGTTATGTAATTACCGTTAGGGACGGAAATGGTTGTATAGCAACCGTAAATGCTGAAGTTTTTGATTTCTTTTCCATTACTGCCGATGCTACATCAGTACCCACATGTAATGCTGGGGATGGGATTATCACCGTAAATACGAGCGGTGGTAGCAGCAATTTTAATTACGAACTTCGTTTTGAAGGTACGCTGCTACCTACGGGAATCGCCCCAACCGGGAACCAGTTTTTAAACGTACCTCCTGGGGATTATGATGTATTGGTAACGGACTTAAGTTCCAATACCGTTCCGCTATGTTCGGACACGGCAATCGTGAACGTTTCTACGGTAGATAGTCCAGTCATCACCGGAACACCCAGTGGTCCCATTAGTTGTTTTGGGGCTGCAAACGGAACTATTTCCGTAGAATTGCAACCCGGTACGGATACGGACACTCCATTATCCTATACCCTCTATGATGGTGCTACTACAACTGTAGTTGCAGGACCACAAGGCTCGCCTTTGTTTGACAATCTGGGGCCGGGAACCTACCAAGTAGGGGTTTCGTCCAACAGAAATTGTACGGATCGTTCGGCAGATATTCTTATTGAAGAACCTACCCAATTACAGATCAATGCTACGAATACGGAATTTACCTGTAATCCATCCAGCAATCAATTTAGTATAGCTACCATCACAGCCTTTATGGATGACAATGGCGATGGTAGTGGTACGTTAACAGGAACAGGTCCGTATACCTATAGTATGAATGATGGAACCGCTGCTTTTGATGGCACCAATTTCCAGACCAGTAATGTATTTGAGGTCGTTGACAATGGCACCAACCAAACAATTATCATAACGGCTAGGGATCAGCGTGGCTGTGAGGTTTTCGATACAATAAATATTGCCGCACCAACGGATTTAACCTTCAGTTTTGCCGTAAACGGAATTACCTGTGATGCTTCCGGAGCGGGAATAAACGCAGGTTCCATAGAAATCATTATCGATCAAGGTGCCGGAAATTATGATGTTGAAATTTTACCACTAGGGACGGAACCAGCACGTAATTCCGGAGGCTCGGATAGGGTGATTTGGGATATAACAACCCCAGGAGACTATATTTTTGCGGTTACGGATTTGACCAGTGGAGGTTGTACCTATTTAACCTCAATTGTCAATATGCCGGAATACAATACTATAGCGGCCACTATAGCCGAAGTGAGTCCGGTTACCTGTTTTAATGGTAGGGATGGGGTCATCAGCTTGGATATCAGCAATTACAGTGGGCAGTACAATTACGAAGTTTTTTCACGGGACAATGCCGGGGTGGAGACAACTACCACGGTAAGTGGAAGTTTTGATACCAATGCACCCATCAATAATCCAGAGTTGATTAGTGACTTGCCCGCAGGAAATTTGGTCGTACGCATAGAAGCATTGGATACGCCATTTTGTGATGTGGTAAGTAATGTGGCCACGGTACGTTCACCGGATAGGGAATTGACGGTAGCGATAGATCAAACTTCAGAAGTAACCTGTAATATTCCCGGACAAGGGGAAATCACCGTAGCCGGAGACGGTGGATGGGGAGGCTATGAATATCGTTTGCAAGCGCCGGATGGCACTATTTTGATTGATTTCCCAAATACGAACCCTGTATTCCCAGGCTTGTCAGATGGGATCCATACCATTACGGTTAGGGATAGCCGAGGTTGTGAAGCTTCTGAACCGATTGACTTAATGTTGCCGGTACCCATTACCGCGGATATCCAAGTGGTAAGTCCGCTACGTTGTAACAATGACAACAATGGCATCATAGAAGCGTTCAATATCGCTGGGGGACAAGGAACCGGAAATTATTTGTTCCAATTGAATAGAATAACGGATGGCACGGATAGTGGATTACAGACCATGCCTACCTTTGCCAATCTGTCCGCAGGGCAATATACCATCACCGTATTTGATGGATGGAACTGTAGTTTTACTACGGTACCGATTACGGTCCAAGACCCAGAAATTGTTGTGGCGGCATTGGTAGAGTTGCAACCTCCCGGTTGTGGCGACTTGGGTAGGATGATGCTCACGGTGACCAATCCGGAACCGGGGGTGGATTACTTCTATCAGCGTACCGGCAGTGGAGCAGGTTTTATACCTTTTGGTGCCGGCGCTACCAGCGTGGAGATTGCCGTAGATATTACTCTAGACCCAGGGCCGTTCCAATATGATGTTCAGAATTCCAATGGTTGTCCATCGGAACTCTCCAATTTAATTTCTTTAGATCCAGCGGCCCCACTTGTCATTTCTTTGGACTTGACCAATGCAACCATCAACTGTGCCGGGGAAGCAACGGGAATCATACGTTCCGAAGCTTTTGGGGGAATAGGCAATTACCAATACACGCTATTGAATTCCAATACCCCTCCAACGCCAACGGCGGTGAATACGGAACGTGCCGCACAGAGCTCCGGTATTTTCAGGAACTTAAGTCCGGGCACCTATTATGTATATGCCCAAAGTGGCGGTTGCGAGGCCATATCCCCACCTATAGTCATAGAGCCAAGACCACCATTGGTATTGGAGTATTTTGAAGCTATGGACGCTACCTGCTTTGGGGAATCGGACGGGCAGATTGTCATTGAGGCTAGTGGCGGAACGGGAGCAATAAGGTATTCCATTTCCGATACCTTAAGTGAGTTTTTTGAAGGTGATGACCCGGTCAATCCTAACAGAATAACCTTTGATAACCTTACCCCCAGACAATATGATATTATTGTACAGGACGATTTGGGATGTACCATTACCAGAACTGTAACAATTGGTCAACCCATGGAATTGGTCGCCAGTTTGGCCAATTCCACTCCAGAAACCTGTTTGGGTGATGCAGACGGTAGTATACAATTGAATATCATGGGCGGCACCGCGCCCTACTACACCAGTATTAACTCTGCGGATGATGCGGATTTTATGGAGAATAGTACCTTTTTCTTTGACGGTTTATTAGGAGGGGAGAGCTACGTTATCTTCATTAGGGATGCACAAGGATGCGAGACCAATGTTATTGTACCCGTAGGTATAGGTATTGATTTAATTGCGGAACCAGTGGTCCAATACGGTTGTGAAGGTATTTTCCCCAATAGTACCACTACCATTACTGTTACGGACGATAGCCTTTTGCCCAATCTTTTGTTTTCCTTGGATGTGGATGACGTTATGTTGGCTACCACGCAGCGTACTTTTGCAGATCTTACTCCCGGTGAACATACCGTTTATGTCTATCACGAGAATGGCTGCGTAACTTTTGAAGAATTCAGTGTTGACCAATACTTGCCATTGACATTGGCAGCCATAAAAACAGGCCCTAATGAATTGACGGCCCTAGTGGAAGGTGGTTTTGGGGATTACGAGTTTTATTTCCAAGGCGAGTCCTTTGGAAGTAATAACATATTTACGACCACAATGGATGGTAATATAGATCTCATGGTACGGGATGCACGTGGATGTGTGGCCAATTTGATTATTCCTTTTGATTTTGATGCCATGCCCGATTTTCCAGATTTCTTTACACCGGACGGCGATAATCTAAATGACGAATGGATCATACAGAATATGGAACTATTTCCAAATATCGAAGTCAAAATCTATGATCGGTATGGAAGGGTCGTTGCTGATTTACAAGAGGTAAAAGGATGGGATGGAACCTATGAGGGTGCACCTTTGCCTACCGGTGACTATTGGTATGTTGTTAATTCCAATAACGAAGAAGCGCAGCAGTTTGTAGGACATTTCACGTTATATCGTTAAGGATTAAAATCCGATAATTATATAACTTATTGAAAATAAGATATTTACAAATTTTTAGCTTTTTGCAAAGAAATCACTTCACTCCCTTTAATTGATACTTCACCCTTATAATAAATCACTTCACTATATCTATCGCGGTTTACCTTGTTGTAATGGTTTAATTTGTTCTGAAATTACAACCGAAAGATAAACAAGCGGATAACCAGCTATGACAAAAAAGAAGCAGCAATTTGAAAGCCCTTGCTTTCTAATGGACGCGAACAACCATTTGAATGCTTATTCTATTTTTAAATTGAACATCTACTTAAATGCGTTAAAAGACGAAGACAAACCCTACATCATAGATTACAATACTTTGTTGATGAGCTATCATATGTGGCAAGGTGATAATCTGGACGATTTTTGCGAAAAACAGACCATAAGTTATTTTTTGTTCAATCCCAATCACGACTCCGCAGAGGCCCGTGAGGCCCTGTACTTGGAGATTCGGGAATTTTTAGGGGGCAATTGATGCTAAAAGGGTAGTCACCGCCCTTTGTAAACCATAATTAATTTATATTTTTGCAACTCTTTTTTGGGAAATACGCTCAAAATAGAATTACTAGCGTAGCTGGTCAACGGCTACTGCTCTTATGGTAATTTGCTATGATGTCATAGTGGATACATATTTCGGGATGTGGCGCAGCCCGGTTAGCGCACACGCCTGGGGGGCGTGGGGTCGCAGGTTCAAATCCTGTCATCCCGAC